>JBCCNE010000195.1:0-8082 GCA_039026015.1 Cyanobacteria bacterium P01_C01_bin.70
TGAAGCAGTATCGAGCTACCGGCAGCATTGAGCCCAAACCCTACACTGGTGGCCCTCAACCGACGCTTCAAGCCGCTCATCATGAAGTGTTACGGGAGTTGGTCGAATCGGACAATGATGCCACCTTAGTGCAATTGGCCGTATCACCTAATCTGCGCTTCACAGGGGACCGACTGTGGGGTCTTACCCTTCCTGTGGGATGGTCGGCATTCTGCTATAAGTTTTTCTAGATTTCATGGTTGAGGACGCACTTTCATGCGTCCTTTTTTTTGGGTTTTGCTATTGGAGCGCGTCATCAACACCATGCTACAAACCCTATGAAGTCAGCATTACTGCGCCTATCCCAACTTTATGAGCTCTGCGCTTATTTTTAGCTCTGAGCTAGAACCCTGCTGCCAAAGCACTAGCATAGATAAACTGTGACGGCCCTAGAGGTCAGTAATCGCCTTTCAAGGGGGGCTATCGAGCAAATATTAACAAGCTGCATAACGGTCAGCCACAACATTATGGCCAGCCCGATTACGATAAAGTTCTATCACAAATTAATCGCATGGCAGCAAGCTTCTTTACCGTTATGCTTGTTCCCAGACAGGAAAACTCTATACATCGGCTAGATAAAGATCATGGGCGAGTCTGAACGCATTCGAGTCGGTATTGTAGGCGCTTCGGGGTATGGTGGGGTGCAGTTGGTGCGCCTGCTTAGTGAGCATCCCTATGCGGAAATTACGTATTTGGGTGGCAACAGCAGTGCCGGTCGGACCTACACCGATCTTTATCCTCACTTGGCTGTCCCGCTGACCGTTGAGCCCGTGGAAGTTGAGATTATTGTCAATCGCTGTGACGTCGTTTTTCTCTCGTTGCCCAACGGTATCGCCAGTACGCTGACCCCCCAACTGCTGGAGCGGGGGCGCAAAGTCCTAGATCTGTCTGCGGACTATCGGTTTACCAACCTGGAAACCTACCAGGCTTGGTACGGCAGCGATCGCTCTGATGCCGGGACTAATCAGCAAGCGGTGTATGGTCTGCCCGAACTCTTTGGCGAAGACCTCCAGGGGGCGCGACTGGTCGGCTGTCCGGGCTGCTATCCGACCGCCAGTCTGCTGGCGATCGCACCGTTACTCAAACAGGGGCTCGCCCAGTCTGACAGCCTGATTATCGACGCTAAATCTGGGACTTCCGGCGGCGGCCGACAGGCCAAAGAACATTTGCTGCTAGCCGAAGCCGACAATTCCCTTGCCGCCTATGGCGTCGCTAAACACCGCCATACTCCTGAGATTGAGCAAATTTGCTCGCGATTAGCCGGGCGCGAAGTTTTGGTGCAGTTTACCCCCCACTTAATCCCGATGGTGCGCGGAATTTTGGCTACGGTATACGCCAATTTGCGAGATCCGGGCCTAGTGCGCGAAGACTTACACACCATCTACAGCACCTTCTATCGGCGCTCGCCCTGGGTCACCGTCATGCCCTCTGGCGTTTATCCACAGACTAAATGGGCTGCAGGCACGAACCGCTGCTATATCGGCATTGAGGTCGATGCTCGCACCGGACGGGTGATTGTTATGTCAGCGATTGACAACCTGATGAAAGGGCAATCTGGGCAGGCAGTCCAGTGCTTTAACTTAATGCATGGCTGGGGTGAGCAAACCGGTCTGCCGCGTCAAAGTTTTTATCCTTAAAATCGCCAACTCACCCAAGCGTTTTGGCAGATTACCATTATCTAGGCTGTTCAAAAAGAGTGGGGCAAATTGCCATCCACCACCGGATCAAGGCGTCTCAAATTTCTGCAATGCTCATTCAGCGAGCTTCTTAATGCCGCCTTCTGCTGTCTCTATTGGGCAGATTCGCGAGCATGGCATCCCGCTATCACTACAATCAGTAAGCACTGAGCAACGACTTTTCACCTATCAGCTACTCGGCAGCGGTCAGCCAGCCCATCCGAGAGCAGAAGAGAAGATAACTACATCTGGTTTTGATGAATTTCCCAGATAGAAATATTAATATCTTCTAAACTTGGCCAAATTGACACCAAGTCTCCGCAATATCACGGTAAATTGCAATTGTTAACATATGTAGCCCTAGAAAAAATCGTGAATGCGACGTTTTTGAGGCTAGTGGGTAGAGAAAATAGCCTAAAGTCATTGTGCTTGGGTTCAGTGGCATATTTTACCAGTCGGGGAAATGCCGTGAGATTGAAAGGCCAACTTTTGTTTAGTCATAGGCTGTCTAAGCAAAAAGCCTTGAGGGTGCATATCTGCTGTTTTTAACTAGAGCCATCTTCAAAATCGAATCATTAAGCGGGAGACAAAGGCATCTACTCGTCCTACAAACTCAGATTCAAATGATGAAAAGAATATCTTTTGGATGGTTGCTCGCTGCTCTTCTTGCCGGCTGTAGTGCTCTGGCAGAACTTCCTACTGACGTTGAGTCGTCACCAGAGGTTGACTCTGCCCCAGCAGAAACAGCCACGGCTTCGTCTACAGAGGCCAGCACGATTCAGGCTGCAAACACGAATGAGCTGACGTCAGGACCTTCCCAGAGTCCAGCGTTAACTCCAGACCGATATTGCTACATTGGCACCAACTCAACAATTAGCGGAGCGATTCGATTAACTGTCGATGAATCAGCACAGGTGATCGGCGACAGTTTGGTGTCAATTTACGATGATGAGGCTGGCTACTACTCATCCTATGCCCAGAGATTTACGGGGAAATTGGCGGGCGATCGCGCGGCCCTGACCGTGCTCACTTGGGTTGAATACGACTTGCAGGAAGTGGAAGAAACCTGGCTCGTTACCCCCGACACTCTGACTATTGACGATAAGGTGTTTTTTGCCGCTAACTGCAATAGTCCAGCAGTTGCTGACAATTTCATTGGTTCAGACGGCTTCAATGGCGATACCTTGCTGACGGAACTGCCTCCGGCTGAACGAGTCGAGTTTGCTCCCGGCACCCAGCAGACAACGCTAGAGCGTTCCGTTGTGCGGGGCGATCGCGATGTTTACCTGTTCGGAGCCCAAGGCGGTCAGCAAATTACCTTAGCCCTCGATTCCCTTGAAGCCAATGCTGTCTTTGAGCTGATTGCTCCTACCGGCACGGTTCTCACCCAAGAGGCGGTCAACAATTCTCTGATCCTGCCGCAAACTGGCGACTACACGGTAATCGTCGGCGGCACTCGCGGCAATGCTACTTACACCCTTGACATTACGATTGAATAAACCACCTTTGCCTATTGCCAAGTTATAGAACCAGTAGCGTCGACATTCAGGTTAACTGAAGTAAGCAGTCGATTTTGGCAAGCTACGGCTTATCCTAATTTAAGAAGAGCTTTCTGCCTTCCTCAAAACCTGGATGTTCGCTGTCTGCGTAATGCTATGACTGACCTATTCACTTTGGACCATTTTGCTAATTGGCTGTTGAGTCCTCTGTTAGCGATTTACACGCTGTTGTTCATTGTGCGGATTGTGCTGACTTGGTATCCCCAGGCAGAGGGCGATCGCTTCCCGTTTAACCTGGTTTATTTGCCGACTGAGTTTTTGCTGATCCCAGTTCGCAAGGTGGTGCCGCCGTTTGGCGGCGTTGATATTTCGCCGATTATCTGGGTGGGCATTACGACGCTGCTGAGAGAAGTGCTGCTAGGTCAACAGGGCCTGCTACGGATGCTGGCTTAACCATAAGTAGACTAATCAGAAAACTGTCTAAGGGCTCCAGCATCAACATTCTGGGCCCTTTGTGGTTCAGATAGCAATCTAATCTTTGTCCTCTCCAGTTTGCGGAGATGAACCGTTCTACTATCCCTGACTCTTCTTCAGCGGACTTCTGGCATGAAGCTTGGTCGCCGTCAGAATTTGGGGATTCTTGGGGGGCACCAAGCCCGTGTGGGCACTTTTTTGTCCCTGGAAGAGCAGTTCCCCCAATTTTAGGAGACGAATACTGAGTCCGACACTAGGATTCATCCAGATCACGTAAGCCTGGCGAATCGGTCTGTCAGATTGACGACAAAATCAGGGGGGCAAATTCTGACCGAGTCCAAGTGTCGTGATGCAGTTCCGTAATGAAAGGGCGAATGACCAACCGGAGGCGATCGCTGTCGTCCGCCACATCAATGCGCAAAAAGGAATAGGGCCAGCGAGTATCTGCCCCGGCGCCCTGGCGACCAATGTAAAGCTGAGACTTGGCGATTACCCTTTGCTCAACGCCATCGGTCTCGCTGATAATGGTTTCAGCATGCTGTGGTCGTAGCCTAGCGCCACTGCTGCCAGCAATTATCCAATTCAAATGGCGATCACCGTGATGGGTTTCCATTGTGCGCAGATACTCAAAGCAGTGGGCATGGCCACTGAGCACCAAATCCGCCAGAGGCAGGGCGTTCTCATCGAGCCGTGCGGCCACCGCATCCAAGACCCAGCGCAGATGACGGCGCACCGATAGGCAAATGGTGCCATCATATTTCGTCGCCTCGGTTACGTAGGGTGGATGATGTAAGTACACAATACGGCCCCGCACGGCTGAATTTTGGTGGGAAGCGATCAGGCGATCGCGCAGCCAAAATAGTTGTGTCCAGTCCAGATTGGCGGGCAGGTCTTGCCAGGGCTGTGCCGCTGCCAGCACTTGAGCGCCATCGATTTCGACGGGAAGATTAAAGGTACTAGAGTCGAGACCAAAGAAGTCGATATTGCCATAGCGGAACTGGTAGTAGCGATTGGGTAGGCGGGTGAATTTGCCGGGCTCGTAGGTGAGGGCACGACCGGTTTCGGTAGCGGTGGTGTAGTGCTGCGCGAGGTGAGTGGCCAATTGACTCTGGGGCCGGTCTTGCAGGTAGTCGATGAAGGCGCGAGCATAGGTGTCGCCAGTCGCGGAACCACGCAGGCTGACATTTTGGGTTGTGGGCACTTTGAAATACTCGCGCAAGGGCCGCAGCGAAGCGACAAGCAGGCCATAGGGAAAAGGCAAGTTGTAGTAGTCGTGGTTGCCGGGAACGGGCAAAAAGGGTTTGCAGAAGTTAAGCCGTCGATAGTCTGTGCGATCGCCCTCCACTAACCACTCTCGATAGGGCTCGATAAAGTTGGCCGGATACTGATCTGGAGAGCCCATCCGGTAGACCACATCCCCCATATGCAGCAAAAACCGGCAGTCGTCCATTTGCGTAGCCAAATAGTCCGCCACTTCTCGCTGGGGATGACCAAACGGCTGGGGGCCAATGCCGCTGTCCCCAATCACCAAAAAAGAAAAGGCTGACGATGACGCCAGCCCATCTGCAATTCCTAAGCGGGTTTGGTCAATCGCTTGTGCCGCGATTGCTCTAGCTCCCCAGCGCACCCGCGATCGCATTTTCTGCACCTTTTTGGAAATCGACGGATCTAGCAAAAATCCCATAACAAAACGCAACACGATTTACCTGCACTTTAGCGACTGCTATAAGCGATCGCCAAGATCGCTGCTTCAGCCATAACCGAGCCGAGTCTGGGTATCCCTTAAGCCTGCACAGACTTAGCCAATGCCCCTATAATTTGCAGGGAATCATGGTGTCGATTCACATGAGGGCAAGATCATGGTCGCAATTGACTTAGAAAATCAATTGATAACGGTGATCGTATTGTTCCGAGTGCCAGAGGCGCAGCAGGCCGCTGAAGCGCTGGTGGGGTGATGGAGTGGATAGTCTGAGATTCTAGTTTTTGGATTCTGGTTCTTAGCTTTCCGAATTCTGAACTTTGCATTCTGCATTCTGAACTCTAAACTCTGCTATATGAAACGCCCCTGGACTTTTCAAATCTTATTTCCGCTGGTGATGCTGGTGCTCTTAGCGGTGAGTTGCGATCGCCTGCTGAGACAATGGAACAGTGATGATGAGCAACCGGCCTCACAGCCTGTAGAAGAAGAGACTGCACCGGCAGAAACCGCGCCGGCAGAAATCGCAGGCACTCAGACGCTCAACACGACAGATAGCGGACAGAATCTTGTCAATAATGCGATCGGCATTCAGGTGACGTTACCTAACAGCTGGTCCGAGACCTCTGGCCTGCACGAATCAGCCGAATTACAGGCCGTCGATTCTGGACAAGACCTCTATCTTATTGTATTGGCGGAAGACGCCCCGGCTCTGAATCGACTGGGCCTACGCGAAAATGCGGAAAACTATCGCAGTCTGCTGCGTAGTCAACTTGCCGTTGATGATGGTGAAGCCCCTACAGAAGTTGCATTTGTTGACGACGAGTTTGCCTCTCAATCCGAAATTCGGGGCCGCCTCGCGGACGATACGCCGGTCGTCTATCTCCACACCACCGTCGTAACCGAGGAGCGGTATTATCAGATTGTGATGTGGGCTACCCCTGAACAGTACCAGACCTATCGTTCAGAGCTGCAAAATATTACCGCAACTTTTCGTGAAATTGGTTCCTAAATGACCAGAGGCAACGCACGATATGGCCTAATAGAAGAGGTGAAATTGCAGGTTGAAAACGAACGAATGATGGCACGGCAATGTTTACAATGGCAGCGATGGCTGTTGATTGGAGTGGCAATCGCCTACTTCTGGATGCTCAGCACTCCCAATGCTTGGGCCGGGCTAGATGACGATCGCTACGACGGCAATATTTTTGCCCTTTATGCCGGCAATGGCTCACTGGTGCCGCCCCGTGTCACCCTGGCGCAGTCGATGCAAAGCAATAAGCCCGCCTTGCTAGTGTTTTATGTAGACGACAGTGTCGACTGCAAGCGCTTTTCCTCGGTCATCTCGCAATTGCAGGCTCCCTACGGTCGAGCCGCTAATTTCGTCCCGATTATGGCCGATTCCGTCCCCCTTAACGGCGAGTTTGACCCGACCGAACCAGGCTACTACTTTGACGGATCGGTGCCTCAAACCGTCGTGTTTGATCAAGACGGTCGCGTCCGCTTGAACGAAATGGGGATGATCAGTTACGAAGCCATTGATGATGTCATGCGCCAGGTCTTCGACTTGCTGCCGCGTTCCGAGTCGGAAGAACTCCGTCGCCGCCCCATCAACGAAGTTAACAGCGAACTGGTCGAGGAGTCTTGAGTCCATTTTTCTGGGCACAGGCTGGACAGTACCGCTTGATGGTCAGCTAGGATCTTGCCTTCTCAACAACAGGATAAAAAGGCTCCTGTCCATTTAAGCGCCAGAGGCTAATACAGAGAACGGTGGCGATCGCCAGCCACACTGCTGATGGGAAGATAATCCATCCCGCTAGCGGCAGGGTTTGATAGTAGCTGACGGTGACAACTATTACCGAGAGCAACGGCCCCATAATGACCACCGGAACGGCGGTGCCGAGCCGCCCTTCGACCGTGAAAATGGTGTTCCAGGTATCGCCAAGGCTGAGGTGAACAACAAACAAAATCAGCGGCCAGCAGAGAAAATGCTGCCCTAACGCTGACCATACTAAATAGGCTGACACTACTCGCAGCACGGCAATACTCATCCACACAATGGGGAAGGCCAAAGGCGGCGGGGCCCAATTGGGTCGCTGAAGCGCCTGATATCGTCCACTATTGCGCGTGTTGTCTAACAGTGAAAAGAAGCGCGATCGCAAGGTAACAAAGGCAAAAAATGCACACGCTAATGTGGTCATGGCGGCCGACGGCAGTGTCGCGAGCGGCAGTCGGCTCACGAGCAGATCCATGCCCCGCAGCAGCCCCACCATCGCGGCCACCTGGGCGACCGTTGCCCCTACATATTTCAACGTGACGGTCTGATCCCATTGAGGATTAGCCAAATCTATCTGCACTGTAGTGTCTTGGGTCGCTGCTTTGACCCCCATTACCGCGTTAACACTGCTTTTTAACGGATTTTGATTGCTCATTTGCACGATTAGAGAGTGTTTTGAATAAAAAATAGCGTACGATGCCGCGCTAAATTCCATCGCGTGCGATCGCTCACTGTAAACAACCTAAACTGACTGGTTGGATAAGCATTGATTGAGACTGCTTTTATTACAAAATCAGGCTTCCGCCGTCCTCGAAGAAAATTCTGAGAATCGCTCTTTCGTTGGTGTCACGATTTATTCGCCACCCTGCTAAGCAGGGATTCAGGGTTAGCAAACGGCTGGTGCATTGAGCGATCCGATAA
>JBCCNE010000196.1:0-8026 GCA_039026015.1 Cyanobacteria bacterium P01_C01_bin.70
CCCTGTAAAGTCAAACTGCAAGAATGAAATTGTCTCAAATCCCTCAAAACCAATAACGTTAGCTTTATCCGACAACAAACGATTGCCGCTAGTGCCGCTCACAGAGCCGGCAAAAGTAAAATAAGCGTCACTTGCAGGAACCTGGAAGACGGCTGCTGTCGCTGCGGGGCTAGCAAAAGCCGTTGCCATCATGGCAACACCGATACCTGCAAGTTTAGTTTGAATGGCCATTCAAGGACTCCTTATTCAAAATAGAACGGGAAATACATTGGAAAACCCACCCTCTGTTTAATCGGCATTCTTCCGTGAGCCTAAAGGCGATCAGAACAATGCCGAAGACTGCCTCGGAGTGATCAATGAAACTGTTGTTAGTCAATGCACGATCTATCAGCACAAATGAAAAATGAGATCATTCACCAAGCCAGAAAGCATCAAAAAATTTTCAGATCAGCAATCAATCTCGCAAATCTTTCAGAAAATTTTAGGAGGAAAAATTCCTCTATATGCAGAGATTTTTTCCACACTCATTTAGTAGACAAGGAATTAGTAAAAAGCCAAAAATATTTTCACTATTCTAGAAGCTTGGGCCATCGCAAAGGGCTGCAAGCCAGAGAAATTTAGAAGTTGAAAATCCTTTTTGAATACTGCCTCAGACACCCAGCGACTCAGCTAAACATATTGCAGAGTCGGTCTTTGCATGCACCCTTAACAGCCTTCATTATTGAGATTAACTCTCAACAACCTTTGAAAAAAGTATATCACCTTAAACACCCATATCAAGGTATTCTTCCCGTAAAGAGTTTATGAAGTCCTCTGTAAAATTCAGTAGGATTGCTGTGTAAAGTTAAATCACCTCGGCTGAATTCAGCAACCGCCTTTTCATCAAAAAATTTTAGTTTATTTTCATTGGGTTTGAATTATGAGCTATTTATGCTTACTTGAAGCAGTCAGATTTTCCAATGTCAATGGGAGAATAGGTGCGTTCAAAAGAGAAGAAACACTTCCACTATTGGCCTGCCGTTTCTCCTGATTTTAGAGAGAGTGCCACACTACCGCAGGGTTACTATTCGTTTATGACAGTAATTTTCTACTTTGTAGAATTCGCTTCGCTTAATATTCACATCCAGTAAAAATTGCCTGTTTAGCCAAAGTGCTCACTCAGCGTCATAGTTTGCCAACTTGATTTATGAGAGGCTGACAAGACTTCTGATGACTCGTTACTTGTTACCTGCTACCGAATTCAAATTCTGCACCCTGCCCTCCAAATTCAGAGAGGTCTGAGCATTAGTAAAACCAACTCTTGAATCTCCCATCCATTTACCTATGTCCCCGGCTGCCCATCTCACTCAACCTACCTACGACTCCCCCCTTGGCGCCAGTCATGACTCGCTAGCTCGACTAAGGTTTTGTAAGCAGCATCCCATCGGGCTTAATGAATCCCCACTGCTGATTAATCTGAACCCGTGCCAGCGATTCTGAAAACCGACCGGCATTTTGAAACGTGGGAGCAATTGTGGTGGTTCCAGAGGCGTCGATATAGCCATACTGGCCATCAATTTGGACAGCTGCCATGCCTTCGGAAAAATCAGCCGCGTAGGTGAATTCTCCGGTGATTACCACGGCTCCCGTCTGGTCAATGTAGACCCAGTCGCCGCCTTGCAACACCACGGCTTTGCCTTCGGAAAAGTCGGAGGCATAGTCAAACTCGGGGGCAATTATCCAGTCGCCAGCAGAGTCAATGAAGCCCCATTTTTGTCCCTGGCGCACTCGGGCCAACCCTTCAGCAAAGTTAAAAGCGCCATCAAACGTGAGGGGAATGGCGATACTGCCATCAGGGGCAATGTAGCCGTATTGATGGTCAACCTTCACCACGGCTCTGGCTTCAGAAAAAGGTCGAGCATCTTTGAACTGCACTGGGATAGCCAGATCACCCGCATGATCAACATAGCCATACAGGCCATCCTGCTTGATTACCGCGAGACCTTCGGTAAAACTTTCTGTCAGCTCAAACTCGGGCTCGATAACCCATTGACCTTGAGTATTGATAAAGCCATACTTTTCGCCTCCCTGCACAGCGGCCCGCCCTTCGGAAAAAGCCCGAGCCTGCTTAAACTGCACGGCGATCGCCCAATCACCTGACGGCTCAATATAGCCGTGATAATCACCAGCTTTAGCCACGGCTAGCGCTTCAGAAAAGGCTCCTGCCACCTCGACATTGGCGTCAGCAACGGTAACCACCCAGTTACCATCCAGATCGATATAGCCCAGCTCATCTCCTTGACGCACGGCAGCAGTGCCTTCCGAAAAATCAGTAACTGTCTCAAATAGCAGGGGCTCGGGCATAACCTGGGCAGTCTCGATAGGCGGAGGGTTTATGAACTCTACCATTACGGACGCGGGGGGAGTTGCCCCCTGGGCCCTGGGGAGCCCGCAGCCGGCGATCGCGAGTACGCCACAGCTAATGGCAACCGACCCAATTGACGGTAAGAAGGGCATAGGAGAAGAATGCGCTAGCGCATTCGAGTGCGTCTACCTATCAACTTGGCAGGAGAAAATTTGGTTTGGAAAAAACTGTCACAAATTGACGTAAATCAATCTTGTTCATAGGCTACCGACATTGTTAGCTCGTCAGCCTTGATAGGGGCAGCGATCGCCCGACCTCGCATCAGAAAAGTATCGATCCAGTTCGTCTCAGTTTTTTCGTCAATGTATGGTTCGGGAGCAGCGACGTTACAAACGCCTGACTTCATCTAGGGCGCGTCATCAATTAAATTCAGAATGCTTGCGGTATAGGCATTACCGCGCCCGCTCTGCAAAACCCGCTAGGGGCAACTGCTTTTAGCATAAGGATTCGAGCATTAAATGATGACAGCCCCTAGTCCACCTCAGCTTCGGATGCCTCCGAGCTTTCTGGCAGGCAACCATAGCGATAATCGCCGTAACGCATATCGGCACCACACATGATGGCTCCCACAAAATTGCCGTCAACCAACACAATATCGCTCAGGTCCGCCCCAATAAGTAGTGCATTTATAAACAACGTGTCTTCAATGAAGGCATTGCCAAAACTCGTGCCGTAAAAGGAGGCGTCTGTAAAGTTAGATGAGATTAACGTCGCCCGGTCGAGCTCGGCAGCGTTGAGATTTACAGACATCGCCGACAGGTCTGAGAGGTAAGCCCCGCTCAAATTAGCCCCGCTTAAATCAGCGTTATCGAGGATCGCTTGGTAAAAATTAGCGTCCGTTAGATCCGCTTGCTCCAGGTTGGCGCCGCTCAAGTCTAATCGACGCAGGTCGGCACCTGACAAATCGCAGCGGGGGCAGGAGCCCGTCTGCAACAGTTGGTTAAACGCTTCGGTGTCTAACGCAGCACTGGGTGCGGCAGTGGCTAGACAGCCCATGGCGGCTAGAACGCCCACCCACCATAAAGGCTGAACACGAGAGCGGCGATCGCGGCACTGAATCATGCTAAATTTCCTGGCAAAAATTGTCGGCACACTCTGAAAATACCCGGATATTCCCCGATTGCATCTATTGAACAGCACTCTAAAGGACAAACTTTGAGGCTTTGAAAAAATCTGGCTTTATCTAGCCAGAAATCATCGGCAGACGAGTGTATCAGATGGCTAATCTTGCGTTATGGTTCCTCGGGCGATCGCCTATGTCCGGAAAGATTTTCTAAATATTTTAGGAAAAACCCCAAGTTCGTCAGGAGTTTGAGCGGATAATAGCGATGCTTAAGATCGGGCAGATTTGGAGACACAAGCATAAAGCAATGGAGCATTAACCTTTTCTGCACTGGGCTCTGATGAAAGCTGCAGGACTGGCGAAATCTAGCCCATAGAGGGCACTCAACCTTTTAGCCACCGTCTCTACACATATCAAACACAACACACATATCAAACACAACGGGTGAACCATGAAAGTAAGGAAAGCATTGACATCTTTAGCGGTAGCTGCTGCTGCCACAATTGGCGTGTTGGGCAGCACGATAACCCCCAGTAATGCTAATTTTGGCGCCGCTGAACTCGACCAGGATATGTTCCTGTCAGTGGCTATTCCAGCCGGCTCGCTAATCCCTTACAAGCTGTGGCTGATTCGGGAGAACCAGCCAGGGGCCAATTGTTGGGGATTAGATGGCAACAGTCCAACGATTGTTGACCCCGTTTGGACCACTAATGTAGGCCCCTGCGGGACCACCTCTGACACCAATGGCTATTCGATTCGAGTGGGTGGAGAAGAACTCAGAACGCGCTACGCGCTGACCGTGCAGGAGTCTGATGGCGAACTGCTGCTGCTGGGCAAACCGCTGACTGGCAAGCCGTTTGTGATTGGACGTACTGGCGGCATTAGCCCCCAAGGCTATATGCAAATCGAGCTAGAGCCGGGCTGGCGCATTACCCAACGGACGTTTGAGGGCCAGCGTCTGAGTCATTTTTATTACACTAATGACCTCACCCTTGCCCAACTGCTAGACGGCGAAGAGATTGTTACAGGACCGACCCCCACGCCTGATCCACGCCCCGACACGGACTATCCTTTCCCCGATATTGCCCGTGTCCCCTATGCGGAGGAAATTGCCGCTGCCTTCAGCTTGGGATTGGTTGCCGGTGGCACAGATGGCAGATATGACCCGCTGCGACCAGTGACGCGGGAAGAGGCCGCCTCAATCGTGGCGGAAGCGATTTTAACCAAGGGTTTCACATTTTCTGAAACGGTCACCGCAGCGCCTTTCCCAGACGTGGCAGCCAATCGCTGGAGCGCCGCCAAAATTACAGCGCTCAAGGATAAAGGCGTACTGGCGGGGGATCCAAGCGGTTTCTTCCGACCGACCGATACGGTGACCCGAGCCGAGCTAATGTCGATGCTGCGTCGAGCCTCTGAGCAGATTGTGGCAGTCGGTTCTGGAGATGCCCGACCGCCCGAGTTGACCCCGACTGGGGAAGTCTTCAACTTTACGGATACGGCTGGCCACTGGAACCAGCAAACTATTGCCATGATGTCGGCTTACTGCGGCGTGGCTACTCCTTACAACGAACGGGGCACGGCATTCCGACCTGACGCTCAGTCCCTGCGCGACTACACGGCGGCTGCGACTTTCCGAATGATTGACTGCGGGGCAACGCCGCTGCCATAGGTCTAGTTTAGTGGCTTAGTTTTTGGCCATAGCCCCCTCAGGCAGCTTGCTTAAGGGGGCTATTTTGTGGCGCATATAACACCGTAGCGAATGAGGCCCCGCTGAAAGCCCCAGCGCATCAGGCCCAAAGCAAGTGCTCCCTGAATTGTGGGCCAGCCAGCCTGAAAAAGGCCCGTGATTGCCTCCCACTGGAAAGCCGAGGCAATCACATCATCCCAAAAGGGCGCGACGGCGGTTGACCAGTCGGCGGTGCCGATCTGCTTGAACCCGGCCTGGGCCGCTAAATTGGCGTAGTCAGGTACCGACAAGACATAGGGCAGGTGATAAACCTGATAGAGCCAGGACAGATGCAGCTGTTCCGATTCGGTGAGGGGGCCAGCCAGGGAGTTAGTAGAGCGGTGGCACCAAGTCGCCATCAGCAACCGACCGCCGGGTTTGAGCAGGCGATAGCTTTCGTGAAAGAACTGTCCTTTGTCGGGATAGTGCTCGCCACTTTCCATCGACCAGAGGAAGTCGAATTGGGCGTCGGTAAATGGCGTGTTCAGCACATCGGCCACTTGAAAATGGGCGCGATCGCTGAGCCCTGCAGTTGCCGCCCGCCCAATCGCTCGTTCAGCCTGGGCTGGGCTGAGGGTAATACCGATAACGTCGGCTTGATAGCGATCGCATAAATACAGCGCACTGCCCCCAATGCCGCAGCCCGCATCGAGAATCGCTGTCGCCTGCTGAATGTCAGCCCAGTGGAGCAACTGGTCAATCAGTTCAACTTGAGCCTGATAGCGATTGGGCGAACGATGCGTGCCCATCGGCCCATAATATCCGTGGTGCATATGCTCGCCCCAGTTTTTTTCCCAAAGCGCGGAAGACTGGTCATAGAAGGTTTGGATGTTTTGATACAGTTCTGAACTCATGGTTTTTGGCGGACTCCAAAGGCAGTGTAGTCTTCCGCTGCAACTCATGGAAAGATAGGGAGCAATATCGCTCAATTTCTCCGTGAGCCAGCTCCTGAGAGATGCGGGCAGCCGTGGTTGAGCCGACAAGATTTATGCCGTTTCGCTGTTTTGCGGATACCGATTTTGCGGCCAAAAGTACTGTGGTGCCTACATTTTAATCATTCGACTGTGCTCACGACGAAGTCCAAAATCGCCAATTGGTATTAGCTCTATGGGTCTGTTTGAAATGACCGTGCCGCGCACAATCTGCGCGGGATTTTTGATGTTGATTGTGATCGGTACGGTGCTGCTGTTTTTGCCCTTGGCAACCGCTAGCGGTCAATGGAATGACCCGGTAGTGGCGCTGTTTACTGCGACGTCGGCGGTCTGCGTAACGGGCCTGATTGTTGTCGATACGGGCAGCCACTATTCACCCATTGGACAATTCATCATTCTGCTGCTGATTCAAGTGGGGGGGCTGGGCTACATGACCGCGACGACCCTACTGCTGTTAGTGCTCAAGCGGCGGCTCAAGCTCAAGGAGCGGTTAGCCGTGTCACAGTCGATGGACATTCAAGAGCTGGCCGGGACCCGCACGCTAATTACTTCGATTATCGGCATGACGCTCATTATTGAGCTAACGGGAGCATTTTGCCTGATGCCCATAATGATGCGGGATCATGGCAGCGCATTAGGGCTATGGTCAGCAATTTTTCACAGCATTAGCGCCTTTAACAATGCCGGATTCAGCCTGTTTACCGATAGCCTGATGGGCTATGCCACTTCGACCTGGATTACCGGAGTGATTACAGCGCTGGTGATCTTTGGGGGCATTGGCTATCAAGTCATCATGGAAGCGTTTATGTGGGGGCGCAATCGCCTGCTGCGCCGCCGCAAGCACGTCCGATTTTCGCTTAATTTCAAGATCGTGATCACTAGCTCTATCTTGCTGCTGGCCTTGGGTACGCTCGCCTTTTTGGTAATGGAATACAACAACCCTGCCACCCTCAATTACTTCACTTTTGGCAACAAGTTGAAGGCAGCCTGGTTTCAGTCAGTCATTGCCCGCACGGCTGGATTCAACTCAATCAATATCAATGGCATGCATGAAGCTTCGCTATTTTTGATGATTGCGCTGATGTTTGTGGGAGCCAGCCCCGGAAGCACAGGTGGGGGCGTCAAAACAACCACGATCAGTATCTTGTTTATTTGCACGCGGACTGTGCTGAGAGGCTATGACGAAGTGCTGGCTTTTCGTCGCGAGATTCCCCCCACACGCATTCTCAAAGCAGTGAGTGTGGTGCTGGGTTCGGGGATGGCCGTCATTGGCATCACGATCGCCCTAGCACTGTTTAATCCCGAATTTAGCTTTATTCGCCTATTGTTTGAGGCCGTATCGGCATTCGCCACAGTCGGCCTATCAACTGGCATTACGGCTGATTTGACGATGCCCTCACAGTTAGTCATCATCGGCACCATGTATGTCGGACGAGTTGGCGTATTGTTGTTTATGGCGGCTTTAATTGGCGATCATGGCCCCGGTCTAACAAAGTATCCCGAAGAGGATTTGCTGGTGGGATAGAGCAGGGCTGAGTGGCAAGGTGATGGGGTGTATAGCCTGACGGCATTCAAGAAAGGCGGAGCCTGCTCGTAGGCGAAGCCGCTCCGAAAGAGCTAAGGCTTTGGAGTGATTGAAGAATAGAGCCGATGAGGTAGCAGGTAACCAAGAACTGCTTTTTCCGACACTCCGCACTCTGAACACTGCATTTTGAACGCTGTATTCTGAACGCTAAACTCCGCACTTTGAATTTCATATTCCGCATTCTGCCATGTCTAAAAAGTATGCCATTCACGCCGTTATCTACATCCTGGCAACCTTGGGCGCCAACTACACCGCCGCCTGGTTTATCCCCTTCCCGATTTTTGGTCAGGTGGCAGTGGGCACGTTTATCTTTGGC
>JBCCNE010000197.1:0-8017 GCA_039026015.1 Cyanobacteria bacterium P01_C01_bin.70
AACTCTGTATTCCGAACTCACGTCTACTCTTGCTGACGGCGGTTACAGTAGTCCGTATCCGAGCAGATCCACATGCGGGTGCCCTGATCATCGATGACGACTTCGTCGAGGTAGCTGTCGCTGGCGCCGCAGAATTCGCAGGTGTGCTCCCACGTCTCGATCTGAAAAGGATAATCTTCGAAATCGAGGCTTTTGACGGAGGTATAGGGGGGCACCGCATAGATGCGCTTTTCGCGTCCGGCACCAAACAGTTGGAGTGCTGGACTCATGTCCATTTTGGGGTTGTCAAATCGAGGAATGGGACTGGGTTTCATTAAGTAGCGATCGCCTACCATGACGGGATAGTCATAGGCCAAGGCAATGTGGCCAAATTGCGTGATGTCTTCGTATAGGCGCACGTACATGGGGCCATATTCTTCTAGGGCGTGCATCTTGTTGGCCTCGGTGCGGGAAGGCTCAATAAAAAACAGCGGCTCGGGCATCGGCACCTGATAAACCATAATTTGCCCTGCTTGCAGAGGCGTTTCGGGAATGCGGTGGCGGGTTTGAATCAGAGTGGCTGCTTCGGTGTGCTCAGTGGTCGCGACTCCACAAACACGCTGAAAAAAGCGCCGAATATTTACGGCGTTGGTGGTGTCGTCGGCGCCCTGATCGATCACCTTGAGGGTGTCTTCTTGCCCGATCACCGAAGCCGTGACCTGAATGCCGCCGGTGCCCCAGCCATAAGACATAGGCATTTCGCGGGAGCTAAAGGGAATTTGATGACCCGGAATGGCGATCGCCTTCAAAATCGCTCGCCGAATCGATCGTTTGGTTTGCTCATCTAAATAGGCGAAGTTGAAACCGGTTTCAATAGCGGCATTGGTAGGGGTGGCGTGGCCAGGGGTGGCAGACATAGAAGCGTTTTCCAGATACAAGGGCACTAGACGCGATCTAAAGGCTGATGAGGCTCTGGAGGCAGGACGATGCGGATGTGATCGCCAGGAGTCACAACGCCACTGGCAATCACAACGCCCATAATGCCTGCCTTGCGGATTAGCTCTCCCTCGGGATGGCGATCGCGCACGGCCTGCATCAGCCCCGATTGCCATTGATTGAGCTGCTGACAGGGATTGCGCAGTCCAGTCACTTCCACAATGGCGGCATTGCCGATGTGCAGTCGCGTTTTTAACGGTAAAGACAATAGGTCAACTCCCTGGGTGGTGATGTTTTCACCCATTTGTCCCGGTGCCACTTTAAAGCCGGCAGAGGCCAATTCATCAAACAGCTCCGTCTGAATCAAGTGGACCTGACGCAAGTTGGGTTGGGTCGGATCTTTAGCCACCCGAGAGCGATGCTGTACGGTGGTTCCCGCATGGGCATCGCCCTCAACTCCTAACCCGGCCACCAGCTGAATGCCGGCCTGATTGACTTTGCTAAATCTGTGTTCGGAACTGCGGCTGACTGCTTTTACGGCGCCGGCGTCATGGTCGCGAGACGGGGCTGAACATTGGTATCCAGCGCGCATTCTGCGTACCAAGTTGAGCTCGGCCTGAAAATCAATGTAGTGAGGCAGCTTGAGGTGCTGCACAAAGCCTTGAGCTTCGATGTTGTCCGAGTGGTACAGCACAAATTCTTCATCTTGGGCGGGATGATCGACCGTTTCTCCCAGTTCTTTGGCCTGCAAGGCCCGATCCATGAGTGCCATCGACATGGCCTTGCGCTCGTTGTAGCCGAAGGTGAGGCCATAGCCCTGGGTAAATTGCGGCGGCTGTTCTTGATTACCCTGAAACTGGTTGACCATCTGCACTTCGGTGACGGTGATATCGCCGATTGCCACCTCAAAGCCCAGCTCCTCAGGATTAATCACCACCTCAACATCGCCCATGCGAATTTCCCCCGCAAAGGGATGGTTCGTGCCGTAGCCGCGCTGGGTCGAGTAGGCCATCGAGAGCAAGAACCCCTCATCGGCACGGGCTAAATTTTGTAGCCGGGCATCGCGATTGACCGGGGTTTCCAGCGGCTGTCGGGTCAGGTCATAGGGTGCGTGAGAGGTCGCCGCCGCCGATACATCAACCGCTGGCGGTGTCTCAATTAGCCCCTCGCGGGCTAGGGTATCGAGCACCCGTGGTGAAGATGCTTCCGGCAAGGGAGTCGTACTCTGGGGTGCGGTGTAATGATGGCCTTCGGCCGCCAGTTTAAAGTCTAGTAGCCGGTGAACGTAGTCAAAGGTGGGCCCTAATCGCTGGCCCCCCGGTGCCTCTTTGAAGATGGCAGAAATGCGGCGACGCACCTGCATGTCGGTAGTGTTGAGGGGGTGACTGTAATAGAGCCGGGGCAGGGTGGTGCGATAGGCTCGCAGCAAAAATGCCGCTTCTACCAAATCGCCCCAGGACTGTTTAATCGCTAGGGCCGCCAGTTCGGGATCATAAAGGCTGCCCTCAGCCATGACGCGGTTGACAGCCAGTTGCAGTTGCTCCTGGATTTGCGACAGGGACAGCTCTGGTACGGTCGGATCGCCGCGACGCAGGGCTGCTAACAGCGTCTCCGCATTGCGAATCGCCTGTTCTCCACCTTTGACTGCAACGTATGCCATACTTTCCTCAATAGATTAGCTTGAGCGTCGTTTGGGCTTGTCGGTCTGCGGGCTGTCGGGAACAGTGGGCTCTCATACAGCGCTGCCGGGGACTCAGAATGGACTGCCAGCAGCTGCGTCGAGCGGCACATAAAACGAATAGCCGTGTTGCTGAAATCCCAGATTTTGATAAAAAGCGTGGGCCTGGGGACGATTTTGGTTTGACGATAGCACTAGCTTGTAACATCCGGCGCGACTGGCTTCTGCCATGGCCCAGCGCATCATTTGACCCCCGATGCCCCGATGGTGAAACTGGGGAGCAACGGCGATCGCCTCGACAATCGCCGCCGGTGCCCCCAAGTGCAGCAAATTATCCATCACCAGTAGCGTAAAAGTGCCGACGATACGATCGCCCCACGCGGCCACGATTAAGCGATAGCTAGGATACTGCTGGATCTTGTGCCACAGGGCGATCGCCTGCTCCATCGACAGCGCTTTCCCATCGTCGAGGTCAGGTTGCTGATAGAGCCGTAAAACCTCGGGTAAATCGGCTGCAGTCGCGGTGCGAATCGTCAGGGGCTGAGACATGGGAAGCACCTTGGGCGACTAGACAGAAGGCAGTGTGGGCCGTGCCGTGCGGGATAAGCCGATGACCTGCTGGTGGCCAAAGCACCAGCTATCAAGCCCAAGGGGATAACTTGCCGTCATCGCCTGCCACTGCAGCCAAAATTGCTGTGATAGGGGCAGGGCAATCGCAATCGCTTCCATGATGCCCGGTCCTCGCAGCGATATCGTCGGGCCGCCACTCAAATCACCACACTGCAGCAGCAGTGAAGTAGACGCTTCAGGATATTCTGAGCTGCCCCAGTTAAACGTAGTTAAATCAGGCATTTGAGCCAGATCGCCAATGACGGCAAAATCGGCTGCTTGCGGCTCTGAAGTAAACGGACAGCCCGTATGAAAAAGCAGCCAATCCCTTACTGCTGTGGGTAAATCGGGCTGCAGCCATACCGTCGTTTCCAAATCAAACAGGGTTAGCGCCGCCGCCGCGCAGCTCGGCAGCAATCCCTCTGGAGACGTCAAGATCGCCGTCGTCTGTGGCAGTCCGGGGCGCGACAAAGCTTCCAGCAGGGCTCGAAACGTTTGCTGCGCATCATGGACGGGATCCTGAAAACCGGGAAGTTGAGTCAACATTGTTAGCTCTCGCCTCGCTTGAGGGTAAAAAAGTTGACGCGAGTGGACTCAACCTGGGTTTGGGTTTGCTCGCTGCGGGCTTGAGCTGCTGCCTGCAACGGCTGAATCACCTGAACCCAAACCGTTTCATGCCAGTCGGGATGCTGTAGCAGAGCATCACAGAGCGCGGCTCGCTCGGCATGGCGCTGCGATCGCCCAGCCACGTAGCCAAAACCAGCAATGGTCTCATCCGGGTTTGGCCCTGCTATTTGGATGACGCAGCGGGTCAGCGTGATCTCTCCTAAATTGAATGGCTCTCCAGTTCCTTCGATGCGCCCTCGCACCATCGTCAGGCCAATTTCAGGCGATCGTAAGTACTGGTAAGTTGGCACCCCGGCCAAAGTTTGATACGACTGCTCCAGCTTATCCCCATCAGCTTTGGCCAGCGTCGCCATCCAGGCGGCCCGAGACGGATTCGACGGCGGCAAGCTTTTCACGGATGTGGATGACATTTGTGTAGACGTCTAGATGTTTGGTCGACCTTTTCTAGTCTATCGAGAAGTGAATTAATTTAGATGTCAGGTAAACGACATTAAATGGATGAAGATAATTCCGTAAATGGGGGAGAGTTTCTTTAAGAAACCCCACTCACTCATGCTTTGAGAGGGTAAAGTCTTAGTAACATTCGCCCAGCGAGTCTCTGAGGTTCGTCAAAGCCTGCAGAGCTAATTGTTTTTCGGATTCATAATGAGCCAAGAAGCGCTGCCTCTGTATCAACAAATTGCCGATGAACTGCGTAAGAATATTCAAGAGTCGGTGTTTAAGATTGGCGATCGCCTGCCTACTGAGACGGAGCTGAGCGATCGCTTTGGGGTCAACCGCCATACCCTCAGACGGGCTATGGAAGTCTTGCGCCATGAGGGCATTGTCGATGTCGAGCGAGGTCGTGGCACCTTTGTGATAGCCGCTCCCATTACAATGCCGATTAGTAAGCGAGTGCGCTTTAACGAATCGCTCAAAGCACAGTCCATAGAGCCGAAGTCGCAAATTTTGCAGGTGATGGAACTGCCCGCTGATGCCCGAATTGCCCAGAGTTTGGCTATCGATAACGGCGATCTTGTCGTGCTGTATGAGCGCCTCAGTCTGACGGATGATGTGCCCCTCTCCATCGCCAGCAGCTATTTCCCCAGTGCGCTGCTGCCAAATATCGCCAGTCACTGCCGAACCTATCTATCAATTTCAGAAATGCTGCGCATTGAGTATGACTGCGACCACATTCGGCGCTCGACTCGGCTATCGGCCCGAGCCGCCCTAACTAAAGACGCTCGCATTTTGCGCATGCCTGCTGCTAAACCAATTCTACTGTCAGAGTCTATTAATGTAGATCAACACGGTCGCGTGATTGAGTTTGGCATAACGCGATTTCGTGGCGATCGCATGGAGCTCTTTATCGAAAATGATTAGCGGCCGCGCTGGGTTTGGAATTTAGAGTTCGGAGTACCCTGCGGGAAGGGCAGAGCCCTACGGAGTTCAGGTAATAAATAAGGTAAGGCTTTGCCGGTGCAAAGTCGAACAAAGAGCAAAAGTCCAAAATCATGCCCCCAGCCTGTATGGGCGGGGCATTTTGAGGCTAGCCAACTGGATTAGACGGTAGCGTTGTCACCACCTGCTTTGACCCTTCACCCTCCATCCCCCCTCACTTCGTCACCCTCCACGTGTAAAGCCGTTTCAAGACTGGTAACCCAGCAGCGACATCTACCGCTAATCTGTACCGTAGAGTTGGGACGCCATTGTGGAATCTGTACCGTCCTCAGATCCGGCCAGCAATTTAGAATCCCCCGGGGCACCCGAGCAGTTGGATAACATTAAAGCTCAGCTCGATTTAGTGCTGCTGGCGCTAGAATCGCTGCTGGGATTGGGGTCGGAAGCCATGCTAGAAGCTGCTGAACAGTTGGGTCTAAAGGGTCTGATTGGCGATCGCGTTACCCTATGGCGCTTGCGGCAGGCGAGTCCATTACGCCAGGGACAGGGGCGCAAAAAGCTGGATGTCGATGAGGCCCGGGGGCTGGTGCTGATATGCGTGCATCTGGCCCAGCAGCATCAGACCAAAATCCGTGAAGCCGTGACCCGGTTAGAAATCGTCACTGCTCAAAATCGTCCCCCTCACCGAGTTGCTCTGTTAGGAGATTATCTTGACGCGTTTAATAATTTCTATGAAGACCGCATGACCTCTGACGATTTGCCGTCCCCAGAAAGCCTTCGCGATCTCGCCCTCAAACTGCTCGTCGATCTGCTGTTTTATAGCCAGTCAGGCGGCACGCGCAAACTCTGGTTAGCCCTGCTAGAACGATCGCGCTAAGCCCAACAGTCGCCTCACTGTCCAGCCGCATGAATTGACGATTTGAGATTGGCGATTTGAGATTCGAGCCTGCTGCGACGCCCCTGCTTTTATCCTCTTAAATTATTTTTACAAGAGAAGGGCACACCACCTACTAATCAACCAGTCCACCCACTCGCCCGTTTAACCCGTTACTTTCCCTACCCTCATACCCCCTTGCCCTACCCCTGACTCCGTTCGCCCACGTCTAGATGACCTCAACTACTCAGCTCACACCGTTACGTTACGCTTCCCCCACGGTCACCCTTGAGGTGATGGTGCAGGCGGCTGCCGTGTCCCGGTGGTCAGAGCGGCCGGTGGTGCAGATATTGCGGTATCAGATTCAGGTTCGCAGTCTGAGTGATGAGGAGCCGTCAGTTGAACTGCACGGCGATCGCGACTCCTTTTTGCCGCTAATGTGGGCTGTTCAAACCTATGTGCGGCAGCAGCTTTCAGGGGAAGCGAATGCTAGCGATCGCGCTCCTAACTCGCCTTTCCTAGAGCCCCATGGCCTGACTCGACATACGCTGCATTTGGGTGATTGTCGTACCCAAGCAGGAGCCGCCAGCGTTGTTCTGGGAGCCGTGCAGTTGGCTGATTTTGACCAGGTTTTAGACCAGTTAGAAATGGCGGTACGGCCTTTGCCCTTGGCGCTAGCGGCGATTGCACCGCGAAGAGCCTGGCGGCGATGGGGCACCATCGCCGCGAGTATGGTCGCTGCGGTGGGCATTACGACCACCCTCTGGTCAAACTATCAGCCCCAGCCGGCAACCGAAACTGCCCTAGAAGCGCCGACTGCCGACTCTACACCAGTTGAACCGAGCGCGCGATTGCCTCAGTCCGACAACACTTCTGACGAGAGTGCTGCCGTCGCCGTCCCCGAAGCGGCTGAAGACTCTACAGATGCAGACGCTTCCTCCTTGCCCACTGCCAAGCCTCCGTCGATAGACTCACAAACGTTGACCGATCGCCGCGCCAAAACCGATGCAACTCCTCCGGCAGCCTCAGCACCGGCAGCCGAGACCTTGAGCGCCGATGCGCCAGCGGTTGAGTCACCGTCAGCCGAGAGCGCCGATGCTTCCTCTGGGCGCATCGACAATGAAATCGCGAGCGCGGAGGAAGCAATTGCCGATGGAGCGGCAGCTGTTGGTGCCCCGGCCGACTCCCCCTCGGGCAACCGTCCAGTGGCTCCTGCAATCGTGTCGAATGGACCGGCTGAAGGGGCTCCCGCCCCGGTGGAAGCGGCTCCTCCAGCACCGCCTGCTAGGTCGGCGACGACAGCCGACGCCGACCTTCAAGCCGCTGAAACCTTCAGCGACGATATGACTGAATCCTTGACGTTGCCGGGAGGCCGCCCCCTGCCTGCAGCTCCCGCTGGCGAACCCGAATCCGTTCCCGGAACGCTGGCCGATTTGGTGCAGCAGGTGCGCGATCGCTGGAATCCCCCTGCTGACCTTGACCAGACTTTAACTTACACCCTCACCTTTGCCTTTGACGGCACCTTGGTCGAGGTGGTATCCGCCGATGCTCTAGCGGCCGACTATCTTGAACAAACGGGCATTCCGGCAGTAGGTTCCGAGTGGTTAACGACTCGTGAACCACACCGAGTTTTGCTCTTGCTGCACCCCAATGGCGACGTGGAACTCAAAGACGCAGAGCCATTCTAGATTCTGCTTGTTCCAAGCCCAGCTCAGTGGCAAAACTGATTACTGGAACTGGCAAGGAAGCGAATGATAGTCTAAACCTGTGGCGATTGTTACTAAGTTGCTTCAAAAACGGGGGCTGCAGAAGGCGCTTCCACAGATCTAGGGCCCGACCTAAATCTCGATCGGGCGGCCTTGTTCGGTGAACAGTACCGCATCGACCCCGAGTACCGGATTTTGCAGTAGGGTTTCCCGCAGACTGCCAAACAA
>JBCCNE010000198.1:0-7981 GCA_039026015.1 Cyanobacteria bacterium P01_C01_bin.70
CGCTCAATGGACGCCAATTACTGCCTATAGCATTACCTGACTCAAGTGACTGCGGGGGTCCGTAGTCCGTGCCTGCTGAATCTTCTCATACAGGTCACGTTCTTGCTGACTCAGCGACTGGGGTGGCGTAATCACTACCCGCACCAATTGATCGCTACGGCCTCGCTTCGGATGGGGCCAGCCTTTACCGCGCAACCGCAGGGACTGCCCAGACTTGACTCCGGGCGGCAAATTCATCGTAACAGTGCCGTCTGGGGTGGGCACTTGAATAGCGCCTCCCAGCACGGCTTCATCGGGAGTAATCGGGACCTCGCACACGAGATTATCACCGTCAAATTGGAAAATATGATGGGGCTGCAGGTTAACGATGAGGTAAACGTCGCCTCGCTGCCTGGAGTAGGGATTAATCTGACCTTTGCCGCGCAGCCGTACTTTAGTGCCCTGCTTAGCGCCAGCGGGAATCCTGACTTCGACCTCTTCGCTGCCAATTTTGAGCCGCTTCTGAGTCCCGCGAAAAGCTTCGCTGAGGGTGAGGGAAATTTTCGCTTCTTGATCAAACGACTGCTGGGAAGCGGCCGCACCGCCACCGGCATAGTTGCGAAAATCAGTACCAAATCCAGCACCTTGCGGTGAGGTGCGATAGGAGGTGTAGCTTCCTGGCGATCGCCCCGATGAACCGCCAAAGCCACTGGTGCCAAATCGTCCCAACAGTTCGTTAATAAATTCGTCAAAGCTGCCGTAGTTGCTAAAGTCAAAGCCGCCAAAATCTGCGGCATTGCCGGCATAGGCACCCCGGCTCCCGGCCTGCTGCCAATAGCGACCAAACTGATCGTATTTTTGGCGCTTGTCATTGTCAGAAAGCACTTCGTACGCTTCGCTGACTTCTTTGAACTTGGCTTCAGCACTGGTGTCCCCTGGATTCACGTCAGGGTGATACTTTCGTGCCAGTTTGCGAAAGGCCCGCTTGATTTCATCAGCACTCGCTGATTTGCTCACCCCAAGGGTGGAATAGTAATCCTTAAAATCAGTGGCGGCCATTCAAGCATCTCCTCCCCAAAGGTTCAAAATCGTTCAAGACTCAGACTGATACAGCATCCATCTAGGCGGCAGATAACGCCACTGGCTTTCACAATCGAAGTTGACCGGCGCGGTCAAGAGTACCGGCTGCTCCCAAGCAGAAACAATTTTAGTGATTTTTTAATCTTGCCTACAGGCTATCAAAGGGCATAGCCGTTGGAGGTTCGGTTATCTCACCGGGGCAATCGCGGATTTTTATTACTGAATCGTTATTCTGGGAGACTATGGCAAAAATCGGTCGAGGGCAGCCTTTAATTCTTCAATTTCGTCCTCAATGTTGCCCTCTTCCGCCGCTCGGGTGATACATTCGCTCAGATGTTCATCCAAAATGATGCGCGAGACGCGATCAAGGGCTCCCCGGACGGCTGCAATTTGCACCAAGACATCGGGGCAGGGGCGACTGTCTTGAATCATGGTTTTGATACCCCGAATATGCCCTTCGATGCGGGCAAATCGGTTGAGAATGCGCTGTAACGATTCCGGATCGTGAATATGGGCATGCTCTTTGCCATCGTGATGGTGATGCGTCGGTGGCCCGCCAGCCGGTGTTCGCTTCTCGGCAGAACTGCCGTCTGAGGAGGGAAAAGGTTTGGCGATCGCCATAAAAGACTTCCTAAAGATATTGTCGACAGTCAAAGATATTGTGGCTATGAGTCAGCCGAGCTGATGGCGAACGATAATTTGGCTAATGGGACATGAAGCAAGCCGCCACCAGAGCTGCGAACAGGAGCGCTGCCAGCAGTTATTCTGCCGAGGAAAAGCCTGAAAGCTGGGCCAGCTCTTCCAGCGATCGCGCTCCTGGATAAAATTCGCCGTTAATTTCCCAAGTCGGATAGCCTTGAATGGCCTTGTCTACGCAGAGCTGGGGCTGAGCATTTTCGCCATCAGGGGCGCACTCCACATAGGGCACGCTGTCGACCGCATCGCCAAACAGCGCTTTCTGATCTTCACAGTGAGGACACCAAAATGCGCCGTACATGGCTGCTCCCTGCTCCGTCAAGTGAGTGGCCAGCCGCTCTTCGTACGAAATGCTCGGCTCATCAGAGGTGATTGAGCAGCTAGTTAACGTTAGTCCAATCACAGCCACACAGCCAGCCAGCGCCCACGAAGCGATGCGACTGTGCCAAAAAGAACGGTTTGCATCAATCATTACAGCGTTCAGTAAAAAACAAGTATGTGCGAAGTCTCAGGCTCAGCAACAGTGCCGCTAGGCTCGCTGCTGTTTAGTTCGGTCGTACCAGCTAAGTAGTCACGGCTTCTAGCAGCGGCAAGCTCTCTGGCCCACCAGTGCAGAAATCTCTGCTTGACCATGACGGCTTTGTTGCTTAACTTAGCTAGTTACCATAAGACAAGACAGTGAACATGGTAGCGGCTACGGCTGCGTTTGCTGACAAACCTTTACGCTTAATTCAAACCTTCGGAGAGTTCATCAATGGCGGTAATGGCTCGGCTTCAATCCTGGCGACGTATTGTGATGCAGCTATTCGCGATCGCCTGTTGTGCAGTTTTGACGTTGTTCAGTGGGGCTCCCGACGCCCAGGCCCAAGCGGCTCCTGACGCGGTGGTAGCTCCCGACGCTGTGAGCGCCGCCCTGAGCCAAAGAAGTTTTGTGGCCACGGCAGTTGAGCAGGTGGGAAACGCCGTCGTGCGGATCGATACCGAAAAGACCGTGGTGAAAGAGACGCCCGACCTATTTTTCGATGATCCCTTTTTTCGCGATTTTATGGGACCCAATGGGTTTCCCCGCTATCCCCAAGAGCAACTGCTGAGGGGGCAAGGTTCAGGCTTTATTATTTCCGCAGCGGGCGATGTTCTTACCAACGCCCACGTTGTTGATGGTGCCGATCGCGTCACAATCACCCTGAAGGATGGCCGCAGTTTTGAAGGCCTCGTCGAGGGCCAAGACAGCGTCACTGATTTAGCTATGGTGAAAATTGAAACTGACCGCGACTCCTTGCCGGTGGCTCCGCTGGGCAATTCTGATTTGGTGCAGGTGGGTGATTGGGCGATCGCCGTGGGCAACCCCTTAGGACTCGATAACACCGTTACCCTGGGCATCGTCAGCACGCTAAAACGCTCCAGCGCCTCCGTCGGCATTCCTGACAAACGCATCGATTTCATTCAAACCGACGCTGCCATCAATCCTGGCAACTCCGGTGGCCCGCTGCTGAATCAGTCTGGTGAGGTCATTGGCATCAATACCGCAATTCGAGCCGATGCGATGGGTATTGGATTTGCCATCCCCATCAATAAGGCGAAAGCAATCAAAGATCAGCTGGTGCGCGGCGAAAGCATTGCCCATCCTTATTTAGGGGTGCAAATCGCCACCTTGACGCCGGATATCGCCCGCCGCAATAACGACGATCCCAATGCCGGCGTGCTGCTACCAGAGGTTTCTGGCGTTTTGGTGGTTCGCGTCATTCCCAATACGCCAGCGGCCCTCGCCGGACTGCGACGGGGCGATGTGGTGCTGTCTATTGATGGCGAAGCGATCGCCTCGGCGGATGTGCTGCAGCGCCGCGTCGAAAACAGCCAAGTTGGTCAAACGCTGCAGCTCAAAGTCAAGCGCGGTAGCGAAACGCAGCAGCTTGATGTGATCACGGCAGAGCTTGAAAACAGGGAGTAATCAGCCCGATTGCGCGGGCTGCCACTGTATGTCATCGTTAGCGCCGCCCTCGCTCGATGCGGAACCGCTGTCTGAGGACGGGCGTCAACGCTCTTAGGGAATGCCATGATTTAGCTAACCCAAGCTTCGACAGCCAGGATTTCAGCCTCTGACTCAGATAGTTAGGAGGGGCGCGGTCATCCTGATGCCACCAGGCCTCTAGCCTTAATTGATGGCGCACCCTAGCAGTGTAAACGCCCGGATCTGGTAGATTAATCAGCTAGTGGCCCAATCTGTTGTCGGATTTGGCCATTGGCACCGGTGGGTGCGCGATCGTGACCCCCTCATTCTGTCCTCTACTCAAAAAGCTGAGCCCATATGGCGGGTGTGCTGAAACCTCTCAAAGCATCCCTAAAGGCAAGTGGCCAAGCGCTGCTGCGCCAAATTTCTCGTCTAAAGCCACTGCTGCCGCTAGAAGAAGCGCAGTGGGCGCAGTTGGGGCTGCTGGCCACCCTGGTGCAGCGAGACATGACGGCTCGCTACAAAGGGTCGATGTTGGGCAATATTTGGCCGCTGGTCAATCAGCTCGCCACGCTGCTGATTTACACCTACGTTTTTTCAATTGTTTTACAGGTCAAACTTGAACTCAAAGGGCTTCCCGCAGATAACTCTCTGGTATTTGGCCTGTGGCTATTCGCCGGATTGCTGCCCTGGATGATTTTCAATAATGGGCTGTTGCAGGCGGCTAACTCGGTAGTCGCCCAACCCAACTTGGTTAAAAAAGTGGTTTTTCCCTTGAGTCTCCTCCCCCTAGTCCCCATCCTTTCCGGCTTTTTAGAAAGCAGCTTTGGGCTGATGGCGCTCATTGCATTTGTCGCGTTTTCCCAGCAGGTGCTCAATCCAACGCTGTTGTTTTTACCGCTGATTTGGCTGCCTCTGCTGCTGCTGACTGCCGGATTGGGCTATGCTGCCGCCTGCTTAACGGTATTTGTGCGTGACATTCCACAAACTCTAGCCGTAGCGCTAAATTTATGGTTCTACGCTACTCCCGTCATTTATCCAGCGGCGCTGATTCCTGAGCCTTTACAACAGTGGGTGTTTTGGCTTAACCCGCTAGCGGCGATCGCGGAGCTGTACCGCGATGCTATTTTGGTAGGTGAAATTACTCGCTGGGGCGAATGGGCCGTCGCGACCCTCACTTCTGGCCTCATTTGTGGGTTTGGATTCTGGTTATATCGTCAGCTCAAATCGGCCTTTGCCGATGTGTTATGAAAGCAGCTCAAATATGTTTAAACGAGGATTCAAGTAATCTTTGAAGAGCCAGATTATTCTTTAAATTTAATCTTCTAAATTTAATGATTAAACGATTGATTCGAGAAGTTTGATGTCCCAAGTGCCGATCATTTCTCTAAAGCACGTTTCTAAGCTCTATAAGCGTTATGATCATCCGGTTGAACGCCTGAAAGAAGCCTTATTTCCGACTCGGGTGAAAGCCGAAGAGTTTTGGGCGCTGCGTGATATCAGCTTAGAGATTTCGCCGGGAGATACAGTAGGCATTATTGGGCGCAACGGGTCTGGTAAAAGCACGCTGTTACAAATTATTGCTGGTACATTGCAAGCCACCACTGGGGAAGTAGCAGTGAAAGGTCGGGTATCCGCTCTGTTGGAATTGGGGAGCGGCTTTAACCCCGAATTTACTGGCCGACAAAATGCCTTTTTTAATGGGCGAGTTCTAGGCTTATCGCAGGCTGAAATAGCGGCTAAATTTGAAGATATTGCGCAGTTTGCTGCGATCGGCGACTTTATCGATCAGCCTGTCAAGACCTACTCTAGCGGCATGTTTGTGCGGTTAGCCTTTGCCGTCGCTATCAATGTCGATCCAGAAATTCTGATTATTGATGAGGCTTTATCAGTCGGCGACGAAGCCTTTCAACGTAAATGTTTTGCTCGCATCTATGACTTGCAAGAACGCGGCGTGACGGTTCTGTTTGTTTCCCATTCAGCTAGCTCGGTGGTTGAATTATGCGACCATGCCGTGCTCATTGATGATGGCGAAATTATTGTTCAAGATACGCCTAAAATCACGGTCGCCAAATATCACAAACTTATTTACGCTCCTGAAGAAACTCGATCAGCTCTCCGTAAAACCTTTCAACAGGAAGTCTTGTTTAATTCTGAGCGAGTAGAAGCCGGCGATCGCTCCTCGGTAAAGGCGTCAGAAACGCACTTGCCGGCGGAATTACCCTCTCGGCAGTATGACATTCTTGAGGCTCAATATGACCCGTATCTCGTGCCGCAGCACTGCATTGAATACCAGTCATGCGGAGCCAAAATTAAACATCCCGACATCAGAACTCGAGAAGGAAATTTAGCCAATATTCTGTGTCGAGGAGATAAGTATGTTTACAGCTATGACGTTTACTTTTCCCAAGCCGCGACTCAAGTTAACTTTGGCATGTTGATTAAGACTGTTTCAGGGTTAGAGCTGGGCGGCATGGTTTCCCACAGCGCAACTGAGCTTATTGAGCAGGTTCCAGCGGGCAGCTTGGTCAAAGTGCAGTTTGAGTTTGCTTGCTCACTGCTGCCCGGCACTTACTTCCTCAACGCTGGGGTTTCCGGTCAAATAAACGGAGAGACGGTATATTTGGATCGCGCTATCGATGTTGCCATGTTTAAGGTTCAAGCTGAGCAAAAGTTACGAATCACGGGGACTGTTGACTTTGGCATTGTGCCAGAGATTCAAATTTTGTCGGCTATCGTGCAAAGCTAACCCCACCTTGACCTAAACTGTTGCCGATTGAGATACTTAATTGCTCAATAAATTTTTTATCTATTCTAAGAGTAGCTAAATCTATTTAGTGCCGCTTCAAACAATCGCTTTTGCTGACTGATTTATCCAGTATTCTCTTCAAAAATTAGGGGTTGGCATGTTGCCGCTAGAATCTAATTCATCACAGCCGTTGATTATTGCTGGGATGCATCGCTCAGGCACATCCCTGACTGCTTCAATTCTTGAACAGGCGGGCGTTTTTATTGGCGATCAATTACTAAAAGCAAATGTAGGCAACGTTGTAGGCCACTTTGAAGACGAAGACTTCTTGCATCTGCATCAAAATATTCTGATCGCCCAAGGCGTTAGCTCTGACGGCTGGTCGGCAGTAGGCTCGATCGACGTTCCTCAGCAGTTCTGGAGACGAGCCCAGAAACTTTGCGATCGCCGCCTCAAACTTCACAAAATTTGGGGCTGGAAAGAGCCGAGGACAACATTATTTCTGCCCTTTTGGAAACAATTGCTGCCTCAAGCCAAATTTATATTGCCTTACCGATCGCCGTGGGAGGTGGTTGATTCTCTGTTTCTCCGGGGAGACCCAGTATTCGAAAACAACCCGAACTTTACAGTAGAAATTTGGCTAGCTTACAATCGCATGATTCTAGACTTTTATCAAATCCATGCGGACGACTGTTTCTTATTTCACTGCGATTTACTGAAAACAGATGAGACTGCCCTGATCCAAAAAATCAACGCCAAATTTGATTTAACACTCACGTTGCCAACTAACACTCTATTTCAATCGGGAGTGATGCATGCCGACGTCAATAGTACCCACCGCCCCACATTATTGGCCCATTACTTTCCCAAGGCTCTGGCCACGTATACCCAATTACAGCAGATTGCCGATGTGCCGACAGCACAGAGCTTAAACATTGATTCTCAGCCCGATATGGCATCCTATTATCGCGATTGGGTGCTGCAGGACTGGCGCACCAGTAATCAATTAAACGCAGAGATTAAACAACTCAAAACGCACCTGGAAACCGTGCAGACTGACCTTCAAAATGCCCAAGCTGATCTTCGCGAAACTCGAGTGCTCTTAAATCAAGCGCAGTCAGAAGCAACTCACTGGCGGTTAACCATCGAGGCGATGGAAAAAAATCGGTTTTGGCAAATGCGGAACGCCTGGCTCAGCCTGAAGAAAACGGCACAGTTTTGGCGATCGCATTAGTGACGTCAAAGCCCGTGCACATTTAGGTCAATCTCGCAGAGAATCGTTCAAATTATGACTCATCAGTGGTCTTGACGCTCCTTAAAATTTCCTCCACACAACCAGCTCTCAGACTTTTGTCAATCTTCAGCGGCCTGTCGAGCTGTCCCCTTTAAAGACAAAAAGTTGGGCTAAAGCTTCCTAGGGAAACTTCAACCCAACTGGTGCTCAAGGAGCACACGCGAGTCTACAGGATGTTCTTAGAATGGCCGATACGGTTTCTATCCGCCATAGGGATAAGTTCAGATAAATTCAG
>JBCCNE010000199.1:0-7962 GCA_039026015.1 Cyanobacteria bacterium P01_C01_bin.70
AACAAGGCCAAGCCAAAGGTGAACCAGTCGAGACCCAAATCCCGCGCCATCAGGTCTCGCAAAAGCCCCGAACTCGGAATCATCGGCAGCAGAAAACTAAGATACTGCATCGCGCCCGTAGATTCTTCAAAGGGAGCCGCTAGCAAGAACAGCAGCAAAAACTGAAAAATCCCCAGAATTTGCTGTACCCGCTTAAACACCAGCGCGCACGCTCCGACGATGAATGCAAACCCGTAGCCCGCCATCACCAAGGACAAGAATGGCAGCAGCAGGGTCACCGGAAACGACAGCCGACTGCCCGATACCGTCATCAAAATCAGGACGATCGCGCTTATCAAGGTGAATCGGAGCGCCAGACTGGCGATCGCTCGGGCAAGGAATACGCGCGGGGAGCCCCACGGCGAGAGAAAAACCTGCTCTAGCGTGCCCGTTTGCGCCTCAGACTGGAGATCAATCGCAATGTCATTGATGATGTAGAGATTCAGCGACCACAGTACATAGCCCACAACTACGGCATCCAGGCGATCGCCGAAGGCAAATCCTGGCCCCGCCATGTATTTGGCACTGAGAAATAGACCGTAGAACACCGATGTGGTGATGATTAATCCGGCAACGACTTCAAGGGGATAACGAATGAACTGAATCCAGGTGCGTTTCAGCTCAACCTGCAGCAAATCAATCATAAAGTGGAGTCCTGGGTAGGTTGGATGAGCTTGAGGAAAACTTGGGTGAGGTCGGCGCGATCGCGCTGCACCGAGAGAATTGGCAGGGGCTGTAGCGCCGCCAGCAGCGAATACAGGCTCTCTGAAGTGCCAGCGTAGACAATCTGTGAGCCATCTACAAGGGCTCCCAATTTGGCAACTCGCTGCTGCTGATCAACCGACAGCCTGCCTTCCACCTCAATCTGATAGGTAGAGCTAGAGAATTCTCGCAGCAGAGACTCGGTCGACTGCTCGGCAATAATGCGCCCGCGGCGAATAATCGCCACCCGGTCAGAGAGCTCTTCGGCCACATCAAGCTGGTGGGTGGTGAGCAAAATAGCGCGCCCCTCTTGGGCAATCTGACGCACCAGCGCTTTTACGGTTTCGCTCGCCTCTACGTCTAGCCCTAACGTCGGTTCATCCAACAAGAGCAGTTGGGGGTTGTGGATAAGGGCGACGGCGATCGCCACTTTTTGCTGCATCCCCCGCGAGAGCTTTTGCACTGGCGTATCTCGCTTGTCTTCCAAGCCAAACCGAGCCAGCAGTTCTAGACCGCGCCGGTGAGCGATTTTGCGAGGCACTTGGCGCAGCACGCCGAAATACTCCAGATTTTCCTCAGGAGTCAGCCGCCAATAGAGGTTGCGGTTGCCTTCCAGGACCGCGCCGATATGCCGTAGCGCGCCCGCACGACGATGGGGATTTTCGTCTGCCACGATGACTTGACCGCGATCAGGGCGCACCAGTCCGGCAATCATTTTGATAGTCGTTGTCTTACCGGCACCGTTAGGCCCCAAAAACGCCAGCACTTCACCCCGATGCAGCGTTAGCGATACTTGGTGCACCGCAGCAAACCGCTGTTTACCCCGTCCGTAAGCTTTTGACAGGTCATGGGCCGCCAGCACGATATCTTTGGCGGCGGCAGTGGCTATGGAGCCTCCATAAGTAGGACGAGGGTCGCCAGTAGTCGGACGATTAACAAGTTGCACAGATCAATTAGCTCCTAAATCAAGGCCGGAGTCTTTACTTATCTTAATATTTTCTTTCCAACCTTAACACTGCTATTGCGACTAGCCCGGAGAATCGCTGTCTAAGGAGCCGGTCGTCGGCATCGCCGCCAATTCTCCTGCCCGTAAATCAGCAGCCTTGCTCGTCAGCGTGTGATAGCCTCGACGGGCGGCGGCTTGTTCCGCTGCTTTGCGAGAGCCCCCAGTGCCCGAGCCCAAGCAGCGATCGCCCAGCCACACTGCCGATCGAAATCGCTCAGGGTCGCCATGATGGGCGCTGACCTCTTCGGTGCGGTAGTCGGGCAGCGTCTTGTAATCTTTTTGGGTCAGTTCTTGCAGCGCGCTTTTAGGATTGTGGACTGCTGGGTTAGCCATTAAGTGTTGGGCACGCTCCGAAAAATGTGGATCAAGCCACGGACGCACCAGCTGCAAATTACCTCGGCTCAAAAAGAGCACCCCTAAAATCGCTTCTACGGCGTCGGCCAGCCGTTTGGGGCGGGCCGCGACATCGCGGGCGGCCGCGCTGGAAATCTGCAGAAATTGCTCTAAGCTCAGTGTTTCCGCAATTTGGGCCAGAGTTTGGTCGCTGACGAGATGCGATCTCACCCGAGTCAAGTCCCCCACGGAGGCGTGTGGGTACTGCTCCATCAAAAACTGTGCCGCTGCTAGACGCAGCACCGCGTCGCCAAAAAACTCTAACTGCTCGTTGTTGCGATCGCTCGAGGCTGAAACATGGGTTAAGGCTTGATCCAACAATTCCCAGTTCAGATTTTGATTGGGCAACCTCAAATGTTCCACGCAGCGTCGCAGAGATGGAGGCGGCGGCAGAGAATCAGTCATCGGCGCACAACGCTTAAATTGCTTACACGAGATCGGTTTTCAGCATAGTCGATTGCTCAAGCTTTTATTGCATTACAGCATTGATTTGAAAGGCAACCGTTACGATGAAAAGTAAGCAGCAATTTGAGTTATCTTCATTGTTGCCTTTAATGCTGAGCTGAGAGCCTGCAAGATGACATCAACGGCTAACTTTTCATCAGAACCTGTGGTTTATGAAGGGCAGTTTGGTTCCTTCACCATTGAAGCGGCAGATCGTCGAGAGGTTGTGCAGTATCGGGCAGGATTGGCGATCGCGGCGCTCTGCTTTGCCTTAGGCACGACTGGCGTCCTCTGGCAGGGAGACCTCGACTGGGTCGTACAAGGCATTAGCTGGCTCTACACGGTCTTTTGGCTGGCTTTAGGATACAGTCTGTTTAAGATTCATATTTATTTGCGGCCGCTGCACCGATTGCTGCAAGTTTTTTGGCTGGTTGGCGGAATGGCGTCACTAGCGATTGCGCATTTTTCCCCCGACCCTTTTGCGCTTACGATTTTTCAACATCCCGAAACGCTTTGGGGTATCGGCTTTACTTTTGCGGCGTTGACCGGCATCTATTTCAAGGAAGCCTTCTGCTTCAATCGCTTTGAGACCAAAGTCTTGACTCCGATCGTGCCGTTGTTGCTGCTGGGACACCTGTTTCATTTTTTGCCGGCTCCGTGGGAAGCGTTTTTGCTGGCCTTTTGGGCCGCAAATTTTGTCATTTTTGCCTTGCGTAAAGCGGTGCAGCCCATTCCCCCTGACATTGGCGACAAGAGCGTTTTCGACTATTTGGAACAGCAGCGCCAGCAGTCTACAGCCAGCGCCTCATAAGTAAGTTTCCACGGTGCAGTGAACGGGCATGCTAGAGGCAGCCTTAACCTGAACCGGGAGCATCACCTTGTCGTCAGAACGAGCCTTTTGGTTTGCCTGGAGCCAAATTCCCGGCATGGGGCCGATTTTGCAGAAGCGACTGGCGCAGCACTTCGGCTCTCTCGCAGCGGCGTGGACTGCCGCAACCGATGAGCTGCTGGCAGTAGACGGCATTGGCCTCAAGCTGGCCTGGGGAATCGCAGAACAGCGGCCCCAATGCAACCTCGACACCGTCAAGGACGCTCCCGGGCAGTTCATCACCCCGGCTGACGAGGCGTATCCTGACCTGCTGTATGAAATTCCCGATCCGCCGCCGATACTTTACTATGACGGCAACCTGGACTTGCTAGCCGCCTGTCAGCAGCGGCCAGCCGTCGGCATTGTCGGCACCCGCAGCCCCTCTGAATACGGCAAGCGCTGGACCAGCCGCCTAACGAAAACCCTGTGCCGCGCAAATTTTTTGATTATCTCTGGGCTGGCAGACGGCATTGACCGGGTTGCCCATGAAACCTGTTTACACGCCCATGGGCAGACCATCGCCGTATTAGGGACTGGAGTTGATGTGATTTATCCCTATCGCAACCGCGACCTGCACCGGGTAATCGCTCAGTCGGGTCTGCTATTGAGCGAACATCCCCCTGGCACGCAACCGGAAAAAGTCCACTTTCCCCGCCGCAACCGGATCATCGCTGGCCTCAGCCGTGCCATCCTGGTCACCGAAGCGCCTCGTAAATCCGGGGCGCTGATTACCGCCAGGCTAGGCAACGAGTATGGCCGCGACGTATTTGCTCTGCCTGGGTCCTTAGACAATCATCGCTGTCACGGCTGCCTCGATATTTTGAGCCAAGGAGCCCAAATGATTCTGCGAGAAGATACGCTGATTGCCGCTTTGGGAGCGATTCCGGTAGAGGCCTCAGCGGCAGTTACTCCTATGCCGCCGCCTGATTTGCCGCCGCCTTTGTTAGTTGTGTTTCAAGCGGTGACCATCGAAGCCCGATCGCTCGATGCGATCGTCCAGCAAGTTGCCGACCTTTCCACCGGCGACATCCTCAGCGCCCTCACCCAGCTAGAACTGATGGGCCTAATCAGCAGCATTCCCGGCACGCAACAATACCAACTCTGCTAAAAGAGAATTCGGAGTGCGGCAACCGAGATGAGTACAGGCAGCGTTATGCACCAAGTCCCTCAACCTACCTGTCCCCCAGCCTCCCATTCATCCAGCCGCGTTACCCATCCGTCCTTTTCACAATTAATAACGGAGCGATCGCGCCCTCAATTTCGTCACTTACACTAACGGTCAGACTGCCTATCGGGTATAGATTAATTCATCGCGCATCTGCCGCCGTTTATTTCGCAATCCGCACTCCAAATTCCTCTCATGCCCCAGCCGCCGCATTACGCCCAGCCGCCGCTAGATTTTCTGCCTCCTAACTTTGACCCGAAAATGCTTTGGGCGGCAAAAACGTTTCTGCCACTGTGGATGCGCTGGAAAAGCAGCGTCAAACGGCTCGACATTCAAGGGGCAGAACGGTTAATCGAGCTGTTTCAGCAGTTTCAGGCAGGAGAAGCACGATTTCTTATTGCTTTTCGTCATCCCAGCCCCGACGACGCTTACTGCCTGATGAATCTGCTGTGGAATGAGCTGCCCAAAATTGCTCGCCAGACAGGTCAGCCGCTGTCCCAAACTTCCCATGTTCACTTCATTTACGATCGCGGCATTCCCTTGTGGGCGGGAGATTGGATTGCCGAATTCTATTCGCGATTGGGGGGCACCTCAATTCAGCGGGGCAAGATCGACCGACAGGGACTCAAATCGGCCCGCAGCTTATTCGTCGATGGTCAGTTTCCCCTGGCGGCCGCTCCCGAAGGGGCCAATAACGGTCATACCGAGATTGTGAGTCCCTTTGAACCAGGGATTGCCCAGTTTGGCTTTTGGTGTGTTGAGGATTTGCGCAAGGCTAACCGCCGCGAACCGGTGTTTATCGTGCCCCTCGGCATCCAGTATTTCTATCGGGATGCCCCGTGGCAGCCCCTCGCCGAACTCCTGGCTCAATTAGAGGACGAAATGGGGATTGCCTATTCTGCGGATACTGCGTCTTTGCCATCTGAGCCTGCCGCGATCGCCAAAGCCCTCTATCCCCGCTTAGTGAGGCTGGGTCAGCGCCTGCTGGTAATGATGGAGGCTTATTACGCCGAGTTTTTTCAAATCGCCTTTGACGATGCGGAACTGTCGCCGGCCAGCGATGTCAACGAATTCACCGCGCGGCTCAATCGCCTGCTAGATGTCTCGCTGCAGGTGGCCGAATCGTTTTTCCACCTGCAGCCCAAGGGATCCGTGATTGACCGCTGCCGCAAGATTGAGCAGGCCGGCTGGGACTGGATTTATCGTGAAGACCTACGTCCGGAAAAAGCGCTGTCTGCTGTTGAATACGGGCTCGCTGATCGCATTGCTGAAGAAGCCACCCTGAGAATGTGGCATATGCGCCTGGTAGAAAGTTTTGTAGCGGTCACGGGAGACTACGTTAAATCTAAACCCAGTGTGGAACGCTTTGCGGAAACGCTACTGCTGCTGCGGGACACCGTCGTGCGCATCAAGGGCGAAAATCCCTTTCCGCGTCCGGCACTAGGGGATCAAATTGCCTATTTGGCCGTAGGAGAGCCGCTGTCGGTCAGCGATCGCTGGCTGGCTTACAAGGACAACCGCCGCCAGGCCATCGCCGACCTTACTGCTGATTTACAGGCCGCCGTGCAGGCGCTGATTACACCAGAGAAACCGGCGCCGCACTAACCGGAGCGATCGCGGCCTGGATTTCTGCCACTCGCCGCTGATACTGCTCGGCTGTCAACACCGCAGAACTCTGGGGCAAGGCATCAATGCCCTGGGGCTGAATCCAGGAACGACAGCCGCCGTAGCGCTTCTGGTAGGCTAGCGACACGGGTTCAGCAAACCGATGCACCCGCAGCAGCAACACAAACGCCGGACGTTCTGGCTTCCATGCGAGCCGCTCCCTCAGCCACGCATCCGTCCAAATATGAAAAGGCCGTAGCTGCAGCCCACTATCCAAGCCCGGCAGCGGCAGTTGATGGGTAATCTCGGCCCATCCCGGCAACTGCATGGTCTCTCCGACCTGCGGCACTGTCTGCGGCAAGACCCGCGATTGCCAGGGTTCACACATGGCCTCAGCAGACTGATGCTCATAGGTGGGAAACAGCAGCACGCGATCGCTCAGCACGTTAAACACCGGCCGGCGTTCATGAATGCCGCCTTTGCGAATCAGCAGCAGCAACTCGCCCGACAGCAACGCCTCCACCGCCACAGCCCATTCCTTAAATGCCCAGGTAATATTGCTCACCGGTTGCTCCTTCTCTTTCCGCTCGACTGCTTCTAAGCTAGCGTGGCGGCAAGCTTCAGGGCAGGAATGTCAGCTGTTGTGGACAAGTCAATACGGCAGCGGCTCCCGCGATCGCTGGACTGCCGCCCCAGGTGACGCTGACAAACCCCCGACAGCCGCTGCGCTGGGCCAGCTGCTGATCGTGACCAGAATCGCCGATGACCAGACAGTCAGCGGGAGACACGGATAACTTTTCGCAAGCTGTCCACACCATCTGTGGGTCAGGTTTCACGGGCGGCGCTTCACTGCCCGCCACCCACCCAATAAACGGGGAAAACCCGTACTGATTAAGGAATTTCTGAATGTTGGGGGTGCTGTCGCCAGAGAGAACGGCCTGCTTCAACTCCAGCACGGATGCCTGCTGCAGTAATTCAGCAATGCCTGCGAAGGGGGGCGTCAAGTCTTCTTTATCGTTAAGGGCACGGCTGGATTCCGCAAAGGCTGTTTGGGCCAGCCTCAATGATGTCGTCCAGGATTTGCCAGTCGCCGCCACGTAAGCCGCTGCTGCCACTTCATTTTCATAGCGGGTGCCGACCGCCATCAGGCCAGTGGGGTCGTACTGTCCTTGGGCACAGCCGAACGCCGCCATCAGGTCATCGTAAATGCCGGGAACTTGTTGGTTGAGCTGGTGCGATCGCTGGTGCGCCAGCTCCCGCAAAAAGCCATGGGAATTCGCCAATGTCCCATCCTTGTCCCACAAAATCGCCGCAATTTGAGGAAAGCGAACTTCTCCACACTGCACGGTCAACAAGGTCATTTTCTCGGCTCAATTTGTTTAAGTTCAACGATACTTGTAGTGGCGATCGCAAGCGATAAAACCGGCTTTGGGTCGGGGTGAGCTAGAGCTAACGCTGTCGCCAGTTCCGTCAGGACAAGACGGCGATGCGCCAAGCACCGGGATGCTGCTTGGTGCACTTGCCCAGATGGCCAAAGCTATATTTATTAGCTGCGACGCGGACATCAATATCGTGCCGTTTGATCAAATCCAGGTAAATCTGGCAGCGGCAGCTTGGCCAGACTATGGCAAAGGACGACACCCGGCTGGTCTCAACTTTGGGGATGGCTTTGCGTAGGCTTTGGCTAAGATCAAAGAAGAGCCACGGCTATTCAAAGGAAGCGACTTTTCACAAACGGAC
>JBCCNE010000200.1:0-7940 GCA_039026015.1 Cyanobacteria bacterium P01_C01_bin.70
AAAATGCCTTCACCACAGGCGCGCCTTATCAACTCACAACTACTTTCGAGCCGCTGACGCCGATGCTGTGGGCCAAATAAGCTTTCGCGCTTGGCAAAGCCAGGGCTAACGGGTTAACTGCCGATGGCCAGCGACTTTGGTCAGCCAGTAAAGGCCGGATAGGCCATGCTCCGCATGGTCAGCCACACTCACGTTAGGGCTGACTATCATGGCACTGTGACCCAAATTCTCTACACACTTATGGAGCGGGTAGCAATGACAAAAATTGCAGTTGACCTCGGCCCGGTGCAAGAAACCCTGTTGATTCCGCTGTTGGGGCGGGCTGTCGAAACGCAAAAGAGCAACGGCCTGATTCAAGACGAAAAAGCCGTTCAGATTGTGGAGTCCCTCGACTACGATTTCGCCAAGTGGCAAAAGTCGCAAGCGCTAGCGGGAGCTACCTTGCGCACCCGGATGTATGACCAAGATGTGCAAGCGTTTTTAGAACAGCACCCCACTGGCACGATTGTCGAAATTGGGTGCGGCTTGAACACTCGTTTTGAGCGGTTGGATAACGGTCAGGCTCGCTGGTTTGACCTCGACCTGCCGGATACGCTGGCGCTGCGACGACAGTTTTTTGAGGATGAGCCGCGGCGCACGATGCTGGAAGCCAGCGTGTTAGAAACTGACTGGATGGAGCCAGTAGCGGCAACGGGTGGCCCCTGGTGCTTTATCTCTGAGGCCGTCATTATTTACCTAGAAAAGGCGCAGGCGCGGCAGGCGATCGCTCAAATTGCAGAGCGCTTTCCAGGCGCTTGGCTCTTGATCGACACCACGTCACAAAAAATAGTCGATAGTCAACCTACCCATGACGCTATGCGGCACCTGCCCCAAGAGAGCTGGTTTCGCTGGGGCTGCGACGACCCTAACGAAATTGAAGCGTGGGGAAATTTGCAGCTGGTGCGATCGCGCACGTTCTTTGATGCCGGGGCAGAGCTGATGAAGCAGCTACCCTGGTCAACTAGATTTTTTGTCCGCTGGCTGCCTTGGCTGTTTCGCAGCAAGGTAGACGGCTATCGACTTAATCGGTTCGAGGTGACTCAAAGTTAAGTCAGCCGGTCTGCTGTGGGACTCGCCCGCTCGCGAGCGTTTATCGATCGCCCGCGCTCTGCTCCCCAAAATTGGCGGCGAATATCGAAATCTCCCAGAATTCGGGACTGCAAGCCCTCGGGGCAGACAAGCAAAAGGAGTGAATGCCGCATATTTAGGGCGGTGCCATATTTCACCATCCTGCAACTCTCTTAGCGTGTGATATCACGGTAGCCAGGCGCAGGCATTCTTTAAGGATGATAATCCTGGTCGAGCAGGGTTCCCCAAACGGCATCAAACGGGTGCACCACCTCTACCTGCTGGCGGCCTAGAAACACCGGGCGACCGGAATTAGCCCACTCAAAGATCGAGCCTTCTAGATTGACGACAGCATCCCAGCCCTTTTGCTCAAGGGTTTGAGCCATCTTGGCGGACCGATAGCCCACGGAGCAGTACAGAATAATTTGCTCCGCCTGCTGCTGCGGCGCTAACGCCAGAATAGCGTCGGCATCTTCCAGATTTACCGCATGTTGGAGATGACTCACCTCAAATTCTTCCGGTTTTCTCACATCCACAATCAGGACATTGGAAGGGGACTCATCGTTTAAGCGATCAGCAAATTCAGCCACTGAAATATGCTCAACGGCGGGAAACTCATCTCGAATCTGCAGCTTCAAAGCGTTCCAAGAGAGGGGAGACGTTCGGCATCCGGAAGTTACTCCTAAGAGCAAAAGGACGCCGAAAAGAAAAGCTGATCGAAGGTGACGATACATCGATGTCATATACGCCTGAGGCTGATGGAGGAAACTCTAATACGTTGTGTCCAGCATGGTCGACGATAGTCAAGTCAAGGCCTTACGGGATGTTGTCTAGTCCATGCGACTGCATCCGCAATACTGGGTTGGCTCATTGACAGCTCGGTCAGTTCTGCTGACACAGCATCAGCCTAAACTTTTATTGAAGTCAAGACAATCTGACTGCTCTGCTGCAGCACCTCAAAGTATTCCATCAGCACGATCGCCAGCATAATTTCCTCGCCTAGAGTGATCTGATGCGGCGCTTTTAGCTTGGCCCACAGGTTTGCTGACTTTAAAGAGCCTGCTCGTGTAGCTGTGAAATTTCTTTCACTGAAGCGATCGCCCCTTCATTTCGACTCAGCCTGAACGGAAACAGCGATCGCCCCCACTAACGTTTTGACATCAGCGAAATCGTTAATCCAGTGACAGCGCTGAGGCCTTCGTTTTGGCATCCAGAAAAGCATTTATACTGCCGTCCAGCCACTCAGCCACCCAGCCACCAAATCACCTCAAGGGCATAGCAGCAAAGTGCTCTTGCAACAGCTTGTGAATAAAGCGATAGCGACCGCCAACACGCTGGAGTAGAAGGCGATCAGTGCAATAATTAAGAAAGCGGGTGTAGTTCCAAGGAATGTCTTGGCTTCTGAAAAGTAGTAGTCGCAGAATAAAGTGCTGAATACATGGCCATCCTACTGACGCTATGCTCATTAAAAGACTACAAAATACTCCTAGAAAAGTGAACTTAAAGATGTCTTGGAGATTTATATTTGGCTCCTGAGTAGAAAGATAAAATCCCAAAAAGGACATCATAAATAATCCGCAAAAAAGCAAAAAAGAATTCAAAATTAATTTAAAGTTTTGCTGCATGCCTTGATGGGGTGAAACTTTAGATTCTGCTTTTCTCCCCAAGCCTTTAAAGACGCCAAAAAAAATCCAGAAAACCATCCAAAAGAAAGCCAGAAAGAATAGATAGACAAGAAAAAGATTATTCAAATATTCGAAAGCTTGTACAATAGATTGAATACTGAGTTCTTGAGCTGATTCGACACTATAATTTCGATACATAGTAACAAGTCTAGGAGAGTTTAGCCAATAACCTAAGCTGGCAACTGAAGTTGACAGCATAAAAATACATCCCCAAGAAAAACCAAGCAGCATCCACTTTTTAAATGAGTGAAACTTAATTTCTTGTATGGAAATTGTTTCGGTAAATTCAATATTGTTTCTACTGACTCTGAATCCAAAATGAGTTCCTACTGCGCCTGAAAACACTCCACTCCATAAAACTCCTTGAAAATAAGGATATATAAAGCCCTCTAAACTTTCTTCATTAATGCGCCCCTGGGAAGGCTCAAATATTTCGAAAAAATGTAAAGATATCAAATCAAATAAAAATGTACTTAATAGATAATGAATTAATGCAATCAATACTCCAAATCCAATAGAACTAACTACTTCATAAACTCTACGTATTTTCCAATCAAGGATTTCTGATTGGATTTCTTCGGTTGAAAAACTGTCAATGAACGAAGTGCTAAGGTTTTGTGCAAGCCAGACGAGTCGAGCGCGTGTTCTCTTGGCTAGAGATAAACTTGCCATTGAATATTCTGCACTTCTGATTTGCTCATGAAGTCGTCGTTCTATGTAAGCATCCAGAAGATACTCCAGACGTGCGATGGTGGTTGGCTTTTGTTGCCACTGTTGGGCATCCAGGCCATCTTGGGCCAGCATCGTGACGCTTAGCAGCAGCGGCGTCCGCACCAAAGCCAACAATTCTTTGTCGTGGTGCAGGGTTTGCCACAGGTAGTCGCTATTCAAAGCGTGCAGATAATCTTGCAGTTGCGCGTCGGTCAGGGGCTCTAGGCAGATGGCGGCGTTGAGTCCTAGCTGAGTTTCGTACAGCTCGTACTCTTCGAAGCGGCTACATATCAGCAGTGTGGTTGGCCCGTCGCCGGACTGTAGCCAGTCGTTGATGGCCTGTACCACAGGTTCTTGACGCACCGGAGGCAGTTCATCTAGGCCGTCGAGTAGGGGCAGCAGGGTCTTCTGGGCGAGCCAGGTTTTGCCGAGCTTGGGTGAGACGCCGTACTTCAGCTTCAGCTCATTAATCAACCAGTCGATAAGGCTTTGGTTGGCATTTTGCCACGATGACAGGTTTACCATCACGGGAATTGGCTGCTGGGGGTCGTCATTGGCCCGCTGGATCAGTACGGCGGCTAAATCCAGCATAGTGGTGGTTTTACCAGAGCCAGGGTTGCCCAAAATCAGCAGCTTGCCGCCCACATCGCGGCGGTCAAACACATCAGCAATATGGGTGTTTGGGGGCAGGGCTTTGGGGCTTTGGTCAGCGGTGCGCAGTTGGCTATCCCAGGGGCGGCTGACTTGGTAGCGCTGCTCGGCCATGTCGAGCCGTATCAAGATGGCATTGTGCAGCGACTGTCGCAGGCGATCCTCGACCTCTGTCCACACCGCATCAATCAGGATTTTTTCGTTACGGTCTGACCGTTTAGCGGCGGGCTTGTTGTCAGGCAGCCCATAGTAGTGGTTGACCTCAATGCGGTTGCCGTCTCCCGACACCACATTGGAGCGGCTGACCGATTCGCCGACGCTGACATCCCGGCGTTCAGTTGGCGTAGGAGCCGCAGTGGGCTGGCCGCTTTGATTCACAACCTCGTTGAGAGTTTGCTCAACCTTCTCAGTGCCACAGCCGATTTCACTCTCCGCCCACTGCAGCAGAGCGCTGGCGCGATCGCCGGGTTTTGCCATTGCCGGAGGCATTAGTGCCGATGGCGCTGCCAAAGCAAAGCTCACCTGATCCAACTGAGCTGGCGATAGCTGAGACAAGCGTTGAATCAGTCGGAGGCGTCGTTGATAAGCGTGGTCAGCATCGGACATGGCAAGCAGGCGGGCAAAAACCAAGAAATTTTGCCTCTACTGTAAGCGCTCTCTCCGCCTTCACGCCAGCAATCAGCATAGAGGGCAACGAGGGCGCGCTGATCGCTGCGATGCAGCTAGGGCGCATTGTCAATAAATGCTAGAAGCCTGATAAGACCGCCGTTACTGCGCCCGCACGGCAAAATCAGCTAAGGTCTGCGTTTCTCCGAGTGCCAGCGGCTAAGTATACCTCTGCATAAATCCTAATCGCCCTCAGAATTCAGGGATTTGGGGGGGATGTTGCATCTGGCTTCCCAAAAATTTGGAGATGAAGGGGCCAAAGGCGGATGCAATTGCGTAAGTCCTTTCAAAAAGAGAATTGCGGGCTTATATATCTGCCGCTTCCATATCTTCAGTCGAACTATACCCGGTTGGTCGATGTATCAATCCCATTGGCCAAGCATGATGAAAATGCGCTTGATGATAGCACCATATCCATGCCGCGCTCTATCCCGAAATCACAGAGCGCGTTGCCACCTTCCAACCCTCGCCGCGCTGACGCTAGAGAGTACCAAGCCGATGAATCCCACTGTCCAGATTGCCCCTCTACAGGAATCGGATGCCAACACACTCCAGAGGCTCTTTGCTCAGCAGAATCGACGGCAGGTCGGGTTGGATGCAGCGCTGCGGCACTTCCGCGACGCAGCGGTTGCCGACTATTTGGAAAAAATGCAGAGCAGCCAGCGCGATCTTTTGAAAGTTGTCGACGAAGACGGCGCTATTTGCGCAGGGGCGCTGCCGACGGTGATTGAATTTCCCGACGACAGCAGCATGCTTGCCATCTACCCTCAGCGCTTGGGCGTGGTGGGGATGATGAGTCTGCCTGCTCCCGAAGCTCCTCAGACAATGGCGATCGCCCATGCGCTTGTCGAAACAGTCGAATCGTATTGGCAATCTCAGGGAGCCATAGGTGGTGTGTTTTGGTGGCCCACAGCGGCTTCCTGGATTGAGCCAACCCTGCATCAGCGAGACTTCTTGACCTACACCGCTATGGCCGTTCGTCCGGGGGATGACTTGGCTGCGCTGAGCCGTGCGCCGAGCGATGGCTTAACCATCCGACGGGCGCAGCCGGGAGAAGAGGAGACGCTTTTGCAGTTTATGGTCGAAGAAATGGTCTTTCACGAAGACATCACGCCCTTTGCCCGAGTGGTGCCGGGCATTGAGGTGGACGGGCGGCAGCGGCTGGCCGCTGCCTGGGCGGGCAACTCCCCCGAGGCGGGCGCATCCCTTTTCTTCGTGGCAGAGCAGCAAGGGCAGATTGTCGGCATGCTGGAATGTGCCTTATCCGATCTGCGCGATCGCTGGCACAATTTGGCCCCCGAACTTTACGGCGATATCAATACGGCGATCGTTGCCGAAGCCTATCGTGGTCAGGGCATTGGCCATTCTCTGTTGGCCACGGCGGTGCATGAGCTTAAGCGCTACGGCACCCGACGGTTCAGTCTTTATTATGTGCAGGCCAACCCGCTCTCGAGCCGTTTTTGGCAGAGCAAAGGCTTTCGTCCCCTGTTGAGCAGCTACCACAAGCGCTAAGGCAACCAGGCCAAATCATAGACGATTACGGTTAGTGAGCTGAACTTTGCCTTCCCCATCCGCAGCCCCTGCTGGTGAAAGCTAGCGATAATGGTAACCATGTCTTCAGCGGCTTACCATCGATATCTCCCCACATAGACTGGTTGGCCCACAAAGGTGCTCCGATGCTGTCGCCCTTCATCGGATATGAACTGCATCATCATCACATCCTGATTCACCTGTGGCTGGTCGGGGTTGCCGTAGTGAATAATGGCTGTCGGCAGCGTCTGCCAGCCGCAGAAACGATAGAAATCGATCAGGGCAAGTGAGCAAAAGAGCATCGCTATGTCGGCGTCACTCGCGCGAATAAAGTCCGACGCCGCTTGCACAACCTGCTGACCGTAACCCTCGTGACGATAGGCGGGGAAGGTGTACACCGCGCTCAGTCCATAGAGCGTGTAAGCATTACCCGCATGGTGCAAGGGGCGCTGATTGACTTCGGCAAAGCTAATCAGGATGTCTTGCGCTGAGAGGGTGAAGTACTGAGGCTGTGTTGATTTGGCAATGTAGTCCCAAGTCCGACCGGGTCCGGTAAATGCTTTGAACCACTCAATCCTTACAGCGGCCAGCAGTTGGTATTTAAGGGGCGGCGGCAAGGTGTCGGGCGAGTAGTGTTTGAGTTCAATCATCGTTGGCGGAAATTGAGACAGCTATTACGGCGGCAGGTCACCCTTATGTCGACAATGCCGCATTCTCGGAGGCCCGTTCAAAGGCGATCGCCTCCTCACGACCCGCCGCAATGAAAAAGCTGGTGCCAAACTTTTCCGCAAAGTTCCTGCGGATGACGCAACTTGTCGGCGCGTCGGATTTTGCCCCCACATCAATCACGTAATGGGAGAGGGCCAAATCATTTCCGTATTGCTGAACCAAGCGCGATCGCCATTGAGCGATCGCTTGGCCAGAATCGGGAAATAATTCCCGGTATCCTTCACAGTAAGTCTCAAATGAGCTGGGCCGAGCTTGCGCAGGCGTGATTTCCACCGGGCGGTGATTCAGGATTGGGGAGAGCCGCTCCATAATCAGGGGGCGATCGTTTTTGACCAACTGAAACACATAGATCAGCACCTTGCCGCTCGGTTTTAGGAACGTGTCCAAGCGTTCGAGTAGTTGCTCGACCAACCGACTGCCCTCGGGGCCACCATTGGACGTGAGGGTGCCCGCAATTTTCTCTGGTGTTGGCACAAAGGGGGGATTCGCCAGAATGAGGTCATATTGATGCTCTGGTCTGAAATCGGCGATATCCCCCGTAATCGAGGTGAATTGGCTGGGGAAAACCTGATTTAGGCGGGCGTTCTCTTGATGAAACGCTGCTGCTCTGGGATTGATGTCGAGAAAATCGACATGGCTGGCCCCTACCTTGAGCGCGGCAAAGCCGAGCGGTCCGGCTCCCGCAAAGGGTTCGAAAACACGCTGGTCACGAGCGATTTCCGGGAAATTCAGCACATGGTTCATCAAACTGCTCTGGGGACTCCCGAGCGGCAGGATACGCCACGGATCCTGCTTGCCAAGCCGCTCAGTTTTGATCGTGAAACCGTTCGCAAACCGATAGGAAATTTCCTCCCCTAGGAC
>JBCCNE010000201.1:0-7917 GCA_039026015.1 Cyanobacteria bacterium P01_C01_bin.70
ATCTACTGAGTTCTTTATAAAACCCAGCAGTAAACGGCAAAAGCTTTATTGGAACTTTAAAGAAGCCTCTGTATGCACTGAAATGTGGGTAATATGGGAACTTTTCAGGTTCCCAAAAACGAGTGATAGTTCATCCCTTTGCATCAAATTAAATTGATATTTTCAATTGGGTATGGGGTTAGATGAGTATGAGTGTGAATGAGTGAAGCTGGTGAAGCGGAGGAAGGGGGTGGGTAATGGAGTGTTGGCGAAGCCTGCCCGGAGGGCTCTGGAGTAATGGGGAAGCGAAGTGCCAGGGTGCCAGGGTCGATAACGTCAATTTGGATGACGCAAAACAGGCAACTTTTCTCTGCTGGAAGGGGCTAACGGGAAAGTGTTTAGAGAACAGTGCCTGATCAGGCTAAACCCTCGATTTCTCCTTGCCAAAACTGGAATTTACTCAAAAATTCAGAACGCTTCCGTTAATGGGGTGGGGGCAGACGTTATCAAATCTACCCCGGGTTCTAAACTTCGCACGCCACATTCTTCAGGAGGATGCTCTTCTCGCAGGAGACTCTAAACGCTCATGAATTCTGCCCTGTGCATTGTGCAGACGGGACATATCGCGTTCCTCCACATTCCGCTTGTCAAAAGACAATAAGACTGATGTAAACAAATGCCATATCTCTTTACAGTTTTGTGCAGGCTCTATATATCTAGCGTTTTACTGCCTTTGAAGAGGTATATGTAGTGCCTATAGAGCATTTGTATCTGGCAGTTCTGGAGTTAGCTGGCGTACAGTGAGCATAGATTTTCTCATTGGTATTTCTACATCCATTGGCTCTGAAGCCTTTGTCGCGATCGCGCCTGAACAGGCGTGATCAATAGCTGCTTGGCGCTATTAACCGTCGAAGCGAATTGTCTTGTCTTAAGGAGATTAGCGCTAAGCAGCTATTGCTATCTCTTACAGTGAGGTTCACCGATGCAGCACTTTACCCGCCACGAAACTATCGTATTAACTCACACCAGTGCCGACCGGTTGACTTACTTGGCACGCACCGGAGTGGTGGTGCCTTTGGTGGAAGAGGCAGCAAAGGCCAAGCAAGTTTACTATACCTGGGAGCAAATTTTAGAGCTGCGGGCGATTCGGCACCTGCGACGGCAGGTTTCACTGCAGATGATTCGCAAGATTTTGGCCTTTTTAGAAGGGACGGTGGGCGATCGCGCGCTGCGTGACAAACATTTGATTATTAGTGACGGCGAGGTGAGTTGGGTGCAGCCCCAGGAAAATACGGAGCCGTACGTAGTGCAGGTGGCGGCTAAGGCCAATCGTCATGTAGGGCAACTCAAGCTGATGACTTTACCGTCGCTCATCAATTTTGCTGACGAAGTTTGGGAAACGGCGCGCAGTTCCAACGTGATTGATTTCGAGAGCTTTCGGCGGCGGGTAGTACCTTTTCGGCCCCGCTAGCCAGGAGGGGGCAGAAAAAACCGTCAGGTTAGGCTGCAACCCAGAGCTGCTCTTGGGATCGGCATTTATTAAAAATCAGGACGTTTCTGGCTGACCTGCTCTATTAGCCATGATGCAGATCACGGTGAATCGCCTGCTGTGTTCACAATGCTGTTAGCGATTATGTCACGGGCTCTAGTTTTTAGAATCACAGAGCACAAATTCCAGCATCACAAAAACGCCACAGTGTAATCACGGAAAAAGCTCATCGTCTCATGAAGAATTAAAAGTATGAAGTTTAGAACAGCGGAAGGTAAATATGAGTGCAGCAACCGTAGCAGTTCCTTTGATTAATATTGCCAATGACTATCGCAGTCTAAGCATCATCTATTGGCAAAAACTCGTGCGCGAAGGGGTACCTAAGGATGAAGCTTGCAAAATTGCCAAAGCAATTGTCAAATTTGAATTGTTTGCTCAGCCGCCCAATTCCGAGCACAAGCAGCTGATCTCCCGCTTCAGCGCATTGCTGTGTCGCGCTCAGCTATGGCGTAGCGACCTGCTGCTGTGATGCGTCTAATCAAACTGCCTGCCTAAAGTCACAAGCGTGATTACTTCACACGGCCAGCATCTTTCCAGGCTCACTTGATCGACCAATATCGACACCCAAGGTTGCGGCCTGCTCAGCAGTCAAGCCGCAGTTGGTCAAATTTGCTCCGTCAATAATTGCGCCCGTCAAATCAGCGTTGCTTAAATCAACGCCGCATAGGTTGGCCCCAGATAGGTTTGCATAACAGAGCTGGGCTTCATCTAAGTTGCTGTAGCTGAGATTGGCACCGCGCAAATCTGCCAAGCGAAGATCCGCCTCGGACAAATTGCAGCGCTGCAAATTGCTGTGCATCAGTTGGCAGCGAATCAGCGTAGCCTTAACAAAAATTGCCCGCTGCATTTGAGCATGCGTCAAATTAGCTCGCCACAGCATCGCTCCAGTAAGGTCGATTTCTCGCAGCAAACTGTGGCTCAAGTTGCTGCCGGTTAAATCAGCACCCTGAAGAATTGCCTGGTTTAGCTCTAACCCTGGCATCCAAGCTTCGCGAAAATCAACCCCGCTAAAATCACGTCTGCCAGCCGAATAGCTTTTGAAAAGTTGCACAGTCTGCATGAGAAATCGATTATTAATGGCGAATAGAATCAGATGACTAACAGTGCAGGACGAGCCTGCATTATCTTATTTGTTAATAAATGTAACGAATATCTGATTTGTCTGCAATTAAATGAAATTGAAGCGATGGTCTGAGGCGTGCTAATGGCTCTGCGTGGCTGCTGTCTGGGCTGGATTCCTGCAATGTCCCTCAGGTGCGCAAGTGGCTTTCCGGCTGGCCTGGAACCCTCTTGAGGACTCAGAAAAGCTCATCAGTTCGTCCTAGGGCGCGTCATCAATTGAATCCAGAATGCCTGCGGCATCGGCACACCCGCGCCCGCTCTGCAAAACCCGCTAGGGGCTGAAATCCTTGCAGCGCAAAGATTTCATCGTCAAATAATGACAGCCCCTAGCGATCGCTGTCAATTACTTGGATGCTTGGTCAAGCATGGTTATTCATTTAGGACTAGAGATTTCCACCCATGAAATTGGAGCAAAATCACTACCGCTTACGGTGGGGATTTTACGCTGAGGTGACCGACCCAATTGACTACGATCGCTAAGTAAGGTTTTAAGGAACATCACTATGGCGTCGTCTGCAGGTCGCGATCGCATAGCCCTGTCTTACTTGCTATGGATAGGTGGCTTTTTCGGAGTTTCAGGACTTCACCGACTCTACAACGGCAAAATCGTGAGCGGTTTGATTTGGTTCTTTACTCTGGGCTTATTTGGCATCGGCCAGTTCATTGATGTGTTTCTGATTCCTGGAATGACTAGAGAATATGAATTGCGACGACTGCGATCGCGCTACGGAGACGATATTTACGACCTGCTCAACCAGCCGTTGCCGACGACTCAGGTTGCCCGGCCGCTCACCCGCGAAGAAAAAATGGTGAAGCTGTTGCGTGCCGCCAAGCAGCACGGCGGTCAGTTGTCAGTGACTCAAGCTGTGATGGAGACGGGGTTAGGCTTCGAAGAAGCCGAAACGCTGCTGAGTGAGATGGCAAAATCGGGTTACGTTGGGGTTGATAACCATCCGCAGTCAGGCGTTGTCATATATCGTTTTGAAGAAATTTCGGCGTAGCCTCAAAGGTTCCGTCGTAGCTTGGCTGCCAGGACTCTCTGAGGATCTGGCTCATGACGGTTTAAGAAGTCCATCAGATTCTGGTCGGTGAGTCTCATAGGCCGTTTCTGGCGTTTTTAAGGGGACTCCATTTAAAGGGCCTCCTTATCTTGGTGCTGCTAGACGGGCTTTTGATTTGTCGGCTTACTGCCCCCTTCAGATATTGGCTCGGCAATAATCAGAAAACCCTAGAAGCTAATTTACAAAAGCGATCCTGAGGAGTCTTTAGTTCCAGGCCGGATAGGCATCTGAGCGCTTTTCGCTTAAAGTCACCAAAAGTTTGAAAGCTCAGGCATCATTGACTTTCACGGAGTTTGTAAGTCACCTTTGAGAGCTAATTTACAAAAGCGATCTTGTAGGAGTCTTTAGTTCCAGGCCGGATAGGCATCTGAGCGCTTTTCGCTTAAAGTCACCAAAAGTTTGAAAGCTCAGGCATCATTGACTTTCACGGAGTTTGTAAATCACCTCTATGAAGATTTTGTTGGTCGATGATGAAGCTGAATTAACAGAACCGCTGAGTCGGGTGCTAACGCGCGAAGGATATGCGGTGGATGTGGTGTTTGACGGTGCGGCAGGTGCTCGACTGGCGGCCAACAACGACTATGCTTTGCTGATTCTAGATTGGATGCTGCCGCACTGCAGCGGATTGGAAATCTGTCGGCAGGTGCGATCTCGGGGCGATGCGACTCCCGTGCTATTTCTCACCGCTAAGGACACGCTGGATGATCGGGTCGAAGGACTCGATGCCGGAGCCGATGACTATATCGTCAAGCCTTTTGAGCTGCGGGAACTGCTGGCGCGCGTGCGAGCGCTGCTGCGCCGACCGCCGGTCTTAGAAACGGCAACAGGCGCGCGATCGCCCCGACTACAGTACGAAGACTTGGAACTCGATGAGGCTAACCAGCTTGCCTATCGTCAAGGCAAAACCGTTGAACTTTCAGAAAAAGAAACGTTGCTTCTGGGATATTTGCTGCGGCACCCCGACCAAGTCCTGACCCGCAGCCAGATCTACCAGGCCGTGTGGACTGACGCTGAGGAACCGGCGAGCAATGTTTTGGCGGCTCAAATGCGGCTGCTGCGTCGCAAAATTGAACCCAAAGGCACCATTCCTCTGATTCATACGGTGTACGGTAAAGGCTATCGACTCGGGCGCTGATTCCCAGGCCGGTATACTGAAACATCAGCGTAAGTTTGGTGCAAGCATGGCTGCTGATATTCCGACCGTTGAGTTTTTTGACGGCATTGCTGAAGAAATTAGCAATGTCAGTCTTCGGCGCGACCCAGCGACAGGCGCTCGGTCGGTGCTGTTGATGTTTGAACAGTTGAAGGCGATTGAGCAGTTCCAGAGTTTTCGCAGTCGCTTTTCTAAGGCGCTGAAGCTCACCGATAGCGAAGGGGTGATTACGATCGAGCCGACGGGAGTCAAATTCATTTTTGCTGGCCCAGAGGGCGATGACCTTAGGCAGGTGGAATGTACCCTCACCATTGATCGCGATGATTATTGGGAAAGATTTATGCGGTTTATGCACCGCTATGCTGAGGCCAACGGCATGGCCTATGGGGAACCCGAACAGTAATTTTCTCTGTCTAACGATTATTTGACCGCACAAAATACCCGAATCTGGTAGGTTGAGAACAGTTATTGCAGAGGCATCGGGGGCTATGAAAGTCGCCATCACGGGAGGCACGGGATTCGTTGGTAGTCGCTTGGTCGAAACGCTGCAGGCAGATGGTCATAAAGCCGTCGTGCTCACCCGCGATGTTGCTAGAGGCCAACGCGTTTTTCCGGCGTCGGCCTTTCCGCAGGTGACGTTGGTCCCCTATAGTCCACAGGTATCTGGTGATTGGCAGGCGGCAGTTTCCGGCTGTGACGGCGTGGTCAATCTAGCGGGTGCGCCCATTGCTGAACGGTGGTCGGCAGGACACAAGCGAGCCATGGTGGAGAGCCGTAAACTGGGCACTGCAAAGCTGGTGGAGGCGATCGCGCAAGCCGAGTCGAAACCGCAAGTACTGGTGAGTGCATCGGCGATCGGCTATTACGGCACCAGTGAAACAGCCACTTTTGACGAAACCAGCCGTCCTGTCGACAACGATTTCCTGTCTCAAATCTGTCAGGCTTGGGAAGCCGAGGCCAGGAAGATTAAGGAGGTCGAGGGCGTACGCTTAGTGGTTCCCCGCATCGGTATCGTGCTGGGGGACGGCGGCGCGCTAGAACGCATGCTGGCACCTTTTCGACTATTTGCAGGCGGACCAATTGGCAGCGGGAAGCAGTGGTTTTCGTGGATTCATCGTGATGATTTGGTGGCAGTCTTGATGCGGGCGCTGACGGATGAAACCGTGTCAGGAATTTATAATGCTACTGCCCCTAATCCCGTGCGTATGACTCAAGCGTGTGAAGCTTTGGGGCAAGCGCTTAATCGTCCCTCTTGGCTGCCCGTGCCCGATTTTGTCATTGAAGCCCTGCTGGGTGACGGTGCAGTTGTGGTGTTGAAAGGCCAACAGGTGCTGCCCAAGCGCCTGCAGACAGAGGGATTCAAATATCAGTACTCCACCATAGACCGGGCCATGGAAGCAGTCGTCAGCGCCCTTTGACTCTTTGTGGGCAGTGGTTTTGGAATTTGCAGTTGAGCATCGGTAACCGGTAACCAGTAATAGAAAATCTCGTCATGCGGCGACTCAGTGACTCAAGCCCCCCGATAGGTTCTGCTAACGCTCCAAGGCCCTCCGGGCCGGCTCCGCTAACGCTTAATCACCCAGCCACCCTCATACTCAGCCACCCTCACACTTACTTCACCCACTTACCCGCCCATCCTTGAGCATGACGAACGAGGGGTTATGACAACCGACAAGACCGAAGTGGCGATCGCGCTGCTGATTCGTGACGGACAGTTCCTGCTACAGCTGCGAGACAATATTCCTACTATTGTGTATCCGGGGCACTGGGCGTTTTTTGGTGGCCATATCGACCCGGGCGAAACTCCAGAAGAAGGGGTTTGGCGGGAAATCAAAGAAGAGATTAATTATGTACCGCCGCGATTGGATTTGTTTATCCGCTGGGAACACGGAAATATTGTGCGCCACGTCTTCTACGGGCCGTTAGTCGTGCCTGTAGAGCAGCTAGAACTGAGTGAAGGCTGGGATTTAGGATTGTGGACAGTGGCGGATGTTGAACGGGGAGAACGCTTTTCCGCAGTGGCTAATCAGGTCCGACCTTTGGGGCAGCCGCATCGCATCTTGCTGCAGCAGTTTATTGCTCAATATCCCGAGGTGCTTCAGCGGTTATGAACTGTTCGCTGGGATCTGTAAAGAGAACCGTTGCGACAAAAACAGCCCCGTCAAATGTTTGACAGAGCTGGAGACGCAGTTAGGAGGTATCTTGATTTCAAACAATAGAGGCAAAACCCTAAATGCACGAAATTATTTAAGACCAACTTAAGGACTGAAGAAAAAGGGGAGCGCAAATATTCACACTTCGCTTTTCTATATAGCCATCAACAAGTTTCCACAAGCCTCTATATAAAAGGGCTTGAGGATGTTTCCCTGGAGTGAAAGGGCCAATTCCTCACATCTCAAAATCAGCTTCAGTTTATGGAAGACAAGCTATTTCTTAACAATTTACTTTTGAGTACGAGGCATTTTATTCAACTAGGCTGTGCCTTAAAAAAGCTGTTATCAATGAACAATCAATACAATTTGGCAGAGAAATTGCGATTCGCTTGCCAGAGTAGAAATAAGTGTTTCTAATAGTCATTGGGAGGCTATCATGGCGATCGCTACGACTAATCCCACCAATGGTCAATGCCTCAAAACCTTTGCTGCCCTGGGTTCGGCGGCTATTGCTGCCCGTATTGAGCAAGCCGAAAGGGCATTCCAGCGCTACCGGCAAACGTCTTTGCAGCAGCGGGCCACGTGGCTGCTGGCGGCGGCTGATTTATTAGAAAACAACCGCCAAGCCTATGGTGAAATGATCACCCTCGAAATGGGCAAGCCGCTGAAAAGCGCAATCGCGGAGGTATCGAAATGCGCTTGGGTCTGTCGCTATTACGCAGAGCACGCCGCCGACTTTTTGCGCGATATGCCAGCGACGACAGACGCGAGCCAAAGCTTTGTCCGCTATCAGCCGCTGGGCATTGTGCTGGCGGTAATGCCGTGGAATTTTCCGTTTTGGCAAGTGTTTCGGTTTGCCGCTCCGACGCTAATGGCGGGCAATGTGGCGCTGCTTAAGCA
>JBCCNE010000202.1:0-7907 GCA_039026015.1 Cyanobacteria bacterium P01_C01_bin.70
AAAGAGCCGACCTTCTGTATGGGCGATGACATTCCCCTGGCGGTGCTGTCTACTAAGGCTCATTTGCTGTACGACTACTTTAAGCAGCGGTTTGCCCAGGTCACCAATCCGCCCATTGATCCCCTGCGGGAACGACTGGTTATGTCGCTGAAAACCCAGCTGGGCAAGCGCGGCAACCTGTTGGAAGAGCAGGCCCAGTATGCCCGATTGCTCAAGCTAGAATCGCCGGTGCTCAATGAAATTGAGCTGGAGCAGGTGCAGCAGCAGGCGAGCTTCTCGACCGCGACAATATCGACCCTGTACGACGTGAACGGCGGTCCGGATGCGCTGAAGCAAGCGATTGCGGCCTTATGCGATCGGGCTGAGGCTGCCGTGACAGCGGGCAGCGAAATCATCGTGCTGAGCGATCGCGTAGACGGCGACGGCAATTCCTGCCGGCTTACAGCGGATATGACCTACATTCCGCCGCTGGCGGCGACGGGGGCTGTGCATCACCACCTGATTTGGGCAGGACGACGGATGCAGGCATCGATTGTGGTGGATACGGCCCAGTGCTGGAGCACTCATCACTTTGCCTGCCTGATTGGCTACGGCGCTAGCGCTATTTGTCCTTACCTGGCGCTAGAGTCCGTGCGCCACTGGTGGCACGACAGCCGTACTCAAGATGCAATGAAGGCCGGGAAAATTGAGTCGGTGACGCTGAACGGGGCCCAGGCGAACTATCGCAAAGCGGTGGAAAATGGCCTGCTAAAAATTCTCTCCAAAATGGGAATTTCGCTCATTACTAGCTACCAGGGAGCCCAAATTTTTGAAGCCGTAGGCATCGGAACTGACCTGCTGGAAGCGGCTTTCCACGGCACTACGTCGCGGCTAGGAGGACTTACTCTAGCCGAACTGGCCCAAGAAACTAATCTTTTCCACCAAAAGGCGTTCCCTGAAATCAGCCGTAAGCGTTTGGAAAACATGGGATTTGTAAAATCCATGCCCAAAGGCGAATACCACGCTAACACGCCGGCGCTCACCAAAATGCTGCACAAGGCGTTGGAATCTCAACAGTATGACCACTACGAGGTCTACCGGGAGCAGTTGAAAGGGCGCACGCCCACGGCGCTGCGAGATCTACTGGATTTGCAGAGCGATCGTTCTGCTATTCCGATTGAGGCGGTGGAGTCTACCGCTAGCATTATGGCGCGGTTTTGTACCGGTGGTATGTCTCTAGGAGCGCTGTCTCAGGAGGCCCACGAACTGTTGGCGATCGCCATGAACCGCATTGGCGGCAAGTCGAACTCCGGTGAGGGCGGCGAAGATCCGAAACGCTTCAAAGTGCTGAAAAATGTAGATGCCGAGGGCCGCTCGGAACTTTACCCCAATCTCAAGGCGCTGCGTGACGGTGACACCGCCAGCTCTGCTATTAAGCAAGTGGCTTCGGGGCGCTTTGGGGTTACGCCTGAATATTTAATGAACGCCAAGCAGATTGAGATCAAAATGGCACAGGGGGCTAAGCCGGGTGAGGGCGGACAGCTCCCCGGTAAAAAAGTGAGCCCCTACATCGCTATGCTGCGGCGCTCTAAGCCCGGTGTCACCCTGATTTCGCCGCCACCGCACCACGATATTTACTCCATTGAAGATTTGGCCCAGCTAATCTTCGATCTGCATCAAATTAATCCCAAAGCGGGGGTTTCAGTGAAGCTGGTCGCAGAAATTGGCATCGGTACCATTGCCGCTGGCGTGGCGAAGGCGAATGCTGATGTGATCCAAATCTCTGGCCATGATGGTGGCACTGGCGCATCGCCGCTTAGCTCCATCAAGCATGCAGGCCTGCCCTGGGAGCTAGGGCTGACGGAGGTGCACAAGGTGCTGATGGCGAACCAACTGCGCGATCGCGTGCTGCTGCGCGTCGATGGCGGCCTTAGAACCGGCTGGGACGTCATGATGGGGGCGCTGATGGGGGCTGAAGAATATGGTTTTGGCTCCATTGCGATGATTGCCGAAGGCTGCATTATGGCGCGGGTCTGCCACACGAACAAATGCCCTGTCGGCGTTGCCACCCAGCGAGAAGAACTACGCCAGCGCTTCCCCGGCATTCCCGAGCATGTGGTGAACTTCTTTCACTTCGTGGCAGAAGAGGTGCGATCGCTGCTGGCCCGCCTGGGTTACCGTTCGCTAGCAGATATCATTGGGCGGACCGATCTCTTGCGGCCGCGTGAAGAGGTAACGCTTGCCAAGACCGACTCGCTAACTTTAGCGGCGCTGCTAGATTTGCCTGACGTTGCCGAAAACCGCACCTGGTTGAACCACGGTGATATTCACAGCAATGGCCCCGTCCTGGATGACAAGATGCTGGCAGATGCCGATGTGCAAGCGGCAATTGCTAACCATGGCACCGTTAGCAAAACCTTCAAGGTGATTAATACCGACCGCACAGTCGGGGCGCGAGTGTCTGGGGCGATCGCCCAACGGCACGGTAACGGCGGCTTTGAAGGTCACCTTCACCTCACGTTTGCAGGCAGTGTGGGGCAGAGTTTTGGCGCTTTCAACCTGCCAGGAATGACCATGACTCTGGTGGGCGAAGCCAACGACTACGTGGGTAAAGGCATGCACGGCGGCGAAATTATCATTAAGCCCTTTACTGGCGTCACCTATGACCCGTCAGAAAACGTAATTCTGGGCAATACCTGTCTCTACGGTTCCACCGGCGGCACCCTATACGCTCAGGGCATTGCGGGTGAGCGCTTCGCCGTTCGCAACTCCAAAGGTCGGGCCGTGATTGAAGGCGCGGGGGATCACTGCTGCGAATATATGACTGGCGGTGTAATTGTTGTGCTTGGCTCGGTGGGCCGCAACGTCGGAGCTGGAATGACTGGCGGCCTGGCCTACTTCCTCGACGAAGCAGGCAACTTTCCTACCCGCGTCAACCCTGAAATCGTCAAGGTTCAGCGAGTCATCACGGAGGCGGGGGCTCAGCAGCTCAAATCTATGATTGAGGCCCATGCTGAGCGCACGGGCAGCCTCAAAGCCGCCAGGATTTTGGCCAACTGGGGCACCTATCTGCCGCAGTTCTGGCAGGTGGTGCCGCCCTCTGAGGCTGATTCACCCCTCGCTAGCCCCGACGCTGCGACGGAAGATAAAGTGCTTAGCTCGGTCTAGCGTTCGTTCTTTAGCGTTGTTATGAATGCAGGCTTACGTCCAAACTTTAGAGGCGTAAGTCTGCGTTTGAAAAACGTTAAAAGATACAATTTTCCGCGCTAGCCAGGCTTGTTTTCTTTAAATGGTGAAACGGAGAATTGTTAGAGCCTTCTCTTTCTGTGGGCCATTTTGCTTAGTAGTGGCACTCTATTCATGGGCGTTTAAGGTTTATTATTTCTGTAAAGTCTTGCAAACGCTGCACTTGATTGCTACTGATAGCTATCCGCTGGTCAATGCCTACGGATATGGAGTTTTTGAGTCTAGCGATCATCGACTCGTCAAAGAGCAGATTTAAATCGAGCTTGGCTGCTATCTCAATCGACTTGATTTTGCCGATCGCTACATTGCTGGAGAAATGACCGAGAGGCCAGCAAATTCTATCAATTCCGAGCTTGAAAAGTGCTATTCATACTTTATTTTCGATATAAAAAAATCGCCGATATCTGTCGCAACTGAGTGCATCTGAATTCGACGAGGAATTGCAGACACTTGGCATTCAAGAAAACGTTGAACTATGTGAGCGCGGTAATTGCAATTGGCTCAAAAAACAATAGATCTGTTGCCAACCTCGACGAGACTATCGGTTCATTAAAGATAGACCGATGAGGAATTGACTCATCTCTCCATACTTGAAGATTAAACATGGGGCTCTGTTAGTCAGCAACAGTGCCAGGGTATTCCGCTATCTTAAGAACTATGACGCCCGTTACCGATCTTGAGCTATGACCACCCAGAGCCTTAGTTGGCCAGACCTGGAAGCCCACACCAGCTTTTCGCTTGACCTCGTTAATGGCCCCACCAATGCGCCGTCGCGGCTGCGGCTGTTTGGTCAGTCAGAGGCAGACGTGCGAGTCACGCTGTACCGCGATAACCATGCCTGGTGCCCCTACTGTCAGAAAGTGTGGCTGTGGTTGGAAGAGAAGCAGATTCCCTATCGCATCGAAAAGATTACGATGTTCTGCTACGGCAAGAAAGAGGCGTGGTACAAACGCAAAGTGCCTTCAGGAATGCTGCCCGCGCTGGAGCTGGATGGCCAGATCATTACTGAAAGTGACGATATTTTGCTAGCCCTTGAACAGGCGTTTGGACCACTAGTCTATAGCTTGCAGGATTCTCGAGTAGTCCCCTTACGCCAGCTAGAGCGGCTATTGTTTCGGGCTTGGTGTAGCTGGCTGTGCTATCCAGCGCGATCGCAGCGTGATGAAGACTATCATCGGGCTCAATTTTTGCAGGTTGTCAAAGACGTAGAATCGGCGCTGAGTCAGACGGCTGGCCCCTTTTTCCTAGAGCCCTTTAGCGCTGCAGACGTGATTTTCGTGCCCTATGTTGAGCGCATGAATGCCAGCCTCTATTACTACAAAGGCTATGCTCTGCGCGACGTGAATCCGCGACTGTCTGACTGGTTTGACGGGCTTGAGAGCCGCGCCACCTATCGCGGTACCCAGAGCGACTTTCACACCCACGTGCATGATTTGCCGCCGCAGATGGGCGGCTGCTACGACAACGGTACGCCAGAGGCCCAGAGCCACCAGCGGCGGGTTGATCACGGCCCGTGGATGGGCCTGCCCGATGTCCGCTACCTCGAACCCGAAACCTCGCGGGCGGAAGCCCTACAGCGGGTTTTGAAGCACCGAGCTAATATCATTCGCGTGAATCCGATGCGCGATCCGGTCTTTGACGAAGCCCTGCGCTGTGCCCTTACCCACCTAATCACCGGTGAATCCTGTTCGCCACCCGCCGGTTCTGACGTTGGATTGCGATATCTGCGCGATCGCGTCAACGTACCCCGCGACATGTCTATTTACGCTGCCAAACGCCTGCGCGAGTCGCTGGAGTACACGGCAAGTCTGGTAGGCGATCGTCAGGGGCCAGCCATCCCCGTCCGGCATCGTCGCGACCAAGATCCTGCAGAATTTGCCTTGGTTTAAGGACTGCTTTCCTGTTTAATCGCATTATTCCGCTGGAAAAATTTGGTCAGGATACGGAGCCGGAACCACCATATAGCCGGATTCGCCATCTCCCAGCACCCAGTTGCGCTCTCGTGCCCACCACCACCAGTGGGCACCCGCATAAGCACAAGTCAAGCTGTCTAACTGATCTTCCACCGCTTTGAGCGCTTTGCCGCCTGAGGGTATCGCGGGCAGATCAGCCCCTACCAGGGGCAATGCCGGAGTCAGCCGGGGAAAAGTGGATAACTGTAAACTACGCAGCTTGTCTAGCGCGATGCGGCGATCGCCAAGGCGCCCCTTTTTGTACTTCAGAATTTTGGGTAGCCGAAACAGGTGAATCGTGGCCGGGTGGGGAAACAGCTCAATCTGGTAGCGTCCGGGCCGCTGCGGGTCGATAGTGGGGGCATGGTGAAAGCCGCGTGACTCCAGCGCTTGACCAAACTCAATCAGCGCGGCGGCAAAGGGCCGTCCTTGATTAGCCGGATAACAGCCTGCGTCATATTTGCCGAAGTAGCGGTGAGCTAAGCGATCGCACAGCCGCATTCCCCCTGCATTGGGAATCAGCGTCGGCGCATCCACGGCAATCAACGCCGGAACTCCTGACGGCACTTGTCGGTCAATAAATGACAGTACCTCATCCCTCGACTGGCAATGATTAAAGCCGCACAATCGTAGTCCCGCTGCTGTTTTTTGCAGCCGACAAATGCCGCTCCCTCCCGACTGCCAACCCAAATCAATGCCCACAAAATACATTCCGTCCTAGCCTAAAAACAATCCTGAATTCGGCCACGTCACTGCGTAGACAACACCCCAAAGCCCTAGCTCCTTTGAAGCGGCCTCGCTTCCGGGCAAGCTCCGCCGACTCCCCATCACCCATCCGCCCAAGCCCTCCGGGTAGGCTCCGCCTTTCTTGAATGCCGTCAGGCTATACATACCCTGCCACCCTCACATCTCATCACCCAAAATTGCCTCGTGAATTCCCTGAGGTCTTGGGTAAACTCTTGAGTGCAGCACATAGACTTTATTCATTGGAAAATTTGTATGGCGATCGCACTATCCCCCACTACTTTTATTGATAAGCCCATCAAGTTCGGTACCGACGGCTGGCGCGGCATGATTGCGGCCGATTTTACGATGGGTCGCGTGCTTCACGTATCGCAGGTGTCGGCCCAAGTATTAAAGCAGAGCTACGGCGAGCAAACCGGCAGCAATACCGTAATTGTCGGCTATGATCGCCGGTTTTCGTCGCCGCAGTTTGCTCAGGTAGCCGCCGAGGCGATCGCGCAGGTGGGGTTCGACGTGCTGCTTTCTGAAGATTTTGCCCCCACTCCAGCGTTTAGCTGGGCCGCTAGAGATCAAGGCGCCCTGGGAGCGATCGTCATCACTGCTAGCCACAATCCCGCTGCCTACAACGGCCTCAAAATCAAGAGTGCCTTTGGTGGTTCGGTGCCGCCAGAAGTGACTAAACAGGTGGAAGCGCAGCTTGATCAAGCCGTACCTGCAGCCACGCAACCCGGCAAAATAGAACGTTTCGATCCTTGGCCGAGCTACTGTCAGGAACTGCAGTCGAAGGTGGATTTATCGGCGATTCAGTCAGCGATCGCTAGCGGCCAGCTAACGGTCTTTGCTGACGTCATGCACGGCTCAGCGGCCACGGGTTTAGAGCGCTTATTAAGTCAGCCCATCAACGAACTGAACAGTGATGCCGATCCGCTGTTTGAAGGGGGCGCGCCAGAGCCCTTGCCCAAATATTTGCAGCGAATGTTGAAAACTGTAGCGGCTTACCAGCCAGAGATGGCTAACGGTTTGGTGACTGGCCTAGTGTTTGATGGGGACAGCGATCGCATCGGCGCGGTCGATGGCCAGGGCAACTTTCTTAGCTCACAGATTTTGATTCCCGTGTTGATTGATCACCTGATTCAGGTGCACGGGTACGAAGGTGAAGTCATCAAAACTATCAGCGGCTCTAACTTGATGCCAAAAGTGGCTGCCCTGCACAACCGGGAAGTCTATGAAACGCCAGTGGGCTACAAGTATATTGCCGATCGCATGCTGGAATCCCAAGCGCTGATTGGCGGCGAAGAGTCCGGCGGCGTTGGCTACGGTCACCATATTCCTGAGCGCGATGCCCTGCTGTCAGCGCTTTACGTGCTGGAATCAGTAGTGAAATCAGGGATGGATCTGAGCGATCGCTATCGGCAACTGCAAGACAAAACTGGCTACCATTCCGAATATGATCGCATCGACCTGCCCCTTGCCAGCATGGATGTGCGGGATAAGCTACTGCATGAGTTGAAAACCAACTGTCCTCAAACGGTGGCTGGCAAAGCTGTCACCCACTGCCTCGATATTGACGGCTACAAATTCACCCTAAAGGACGAGAGCTGGCTGCTGATTCGCTTTAGCGGTACGGAGCCGGTGCTACGTCTCTACAGCGAAGCTCTCACCCTTGAGGAAGTCCATAAGCATTTGGGATGGGCTAAGGACTGGGCAACTGCCATTAAGTAAGCGTAGCCTACCTAGAGGCCTTTGGACTGTGGCGGAGTCGACCCCTAGGCGCAGCCTACTCTGAAGGGGCTAAGGCTTTAGGGTGATGGAGTAACAAAAATCTTATTATTGGTTGCTTGTTAGCTATAGCGGTATGCAAACTTATGCAGTACGCTCGTTTGTACTGTTCTAGTAGCCCCTATGCGTCCCCACTCCGCCGATTTACGTCAGCGCATCGTCACCCTTTACGAGCAAGGTGAAGGCTCGATTCGTCAACTTGCCAAG
>JBCCNE010000203.1:0-7891 GCA_039026015.1 Cyanobacteria bacterium P01_C01_bin.70
GTTTCTGAGAGTGGAGGAAATTGCCATGTTTGTCCGACTGGCCGAACAGCACAGGAGCTTCGTGCAAGACCTAGTGATGAATTTGCAGGCCTTATCTATTGTGCTTGAGAATAGAGGGTATCTTGCTTCTTGCTACACTTGCGGTGGCCAGATGAACAGTGCCTCTTTTATGGTGAGTCTGGGCGATAATCACTTGATTCGCTTCTTGGTCTCCGACTACGGCATTACGTGGACTGAGATGCGTGACGACCGCGAACTTATGAAGTTAGAAGGCGCTGAAGCCATCAATCAGCTTCAGGAGCTGGCTAACTTAGTAAAGTTTGGAGTTAAGCCGTCAGCATATCAATCAGCAATAATTTCTCAGCCTCAGTGTTAGAAGGCCATTATCGCCTGTTGATGAAATCAGGAAAAAAAGAGCGCTTCAAGCCTTCGCTGATTTTGTGGAATGGGTATGGTAATGTCTGTACTCAACATTACTGCATGCTCCATTGAGGCCGCGTTCTGGGCGTTCAAAAAGCTCGCCGAGCATCAAGCCAGCAGTTGTGGTTGGTCGCTCCAGGCTAACCGTTACTTTACGCATCGGGACGAGCTTAGCCAAGCTGCTAGCAAGCGGCAGAATCGTTCCTTGATGGACAGCCGCTTATTTACCCAGTACATACATCGTTGAATGCGAAACTGGCCCCTTAAGCCTGGACTTCGGAGCCGTTCAAATGCCGTTCAAATATGTATTTTTAGCATTGAATTATGAAGAGAGCTAGGGGCTGTCATTATTTAGTGGTCAAATCCTTATGTGGAAAACATTTCAGCCTCTAGCTTGTTTTGCGGAGCGGGGGCGGGTGTGCTTACACTGCAAACATTCTGGATTTAATTGATGATGCGCCCTAGCGTATCAGTCGCGTTGTTTTGGCGGTCAGCTTTGTTGATGGCCGTTTTTTTGCGACACCGCACAGCGTTTTTCGTCAGCTGCGCTCGGGCACTCTAAAGCCAATCTGTCTTTCAATGCCCTCACCCATGACCTTTGCCCACAGCGTCCGTCTATTTAAAACGTTGGTGATGTCTTTTCATTCCGCCATCGTGATTGAAACAGTTGAAGAAGAACGTGTCCGCACTTTGATCAACACTGCTATTAACGAGTGGCAAATGGCGGTATTTGAATGGAGCGCCGCTCAAGGGTTAGCGCGCTCCCAGGGCAACTGCCAAAATCGCTGGACTAACGAATATGCCCCGCCCGGGGCCCAAAAGCCCCAGTATCTAGAGCAAACGTCAGAACCTATTGACGCGCTTAGGCATATTTCGGAAGTGTCTTTTCAGGCAATTTATTGGCTTAAAGACTTGGGGCCGCATTTAGAAGATGAAGTAGTGCGGCGGCAACTTCGTGAGGTGATTCAACAGTTTTCGCAAAATCGCTCGACCTTGGTGATCACTGGTCACACCATCACGCTGCCGCCAGAAATTGTCCAAGATGTGGTGTACTTTGACCTCAAACTGCCAGAGCCAGACGAGCTATATCAGGCCATCTCTGAAGTGGTGCGATCGCTTAAAGGCCGCATTAGCGTAGAAATTAAACCCGAAGGCATCAATGAACTAGTGCAAGCGATGCGTGGCATGACTCTCCAGCAGGCTCGCAAAGTCATTGCCTTTGCCGCGTTAGACGATGGCAAACTCACCCAAGAGGATGTTAAGCGAGTTTTGCAGCGCAAGGTGCAAGTGCTTCGCGAAGCGGGCCTGCTAGACTACATTCCCCCCGAGATGAATCCAGCTCAGCTAGGGGGGTTCAAGGGCCTGAAACAGTGGCTCAAACGCGCACGCGTGGGCTTTAGCGATCAGGCCAAGGCGTTTAATTTGCCGACCCCTCGGGGCATTCTCATCGTGGGCATTCAAGGATGCGGCAAATCGCTGGCGGCTAAAACCATTGCCCGCGAATGGCAAATGCCGCTGCTGAAGCTCGATGCGGGGCGACTCTACAACAAATTTGTCGGCGAGTCGGAAAACAACTTTCGGCGGGCAGTGGCTCTAGCTGAGACCATGGCACCCGCCATTTTGTGGATTGACGAAATCGAAAAAAGCCTGGGCCAATCTGACAGCGACGCCGATGGCGGGCTCAGTCGGCGGCTGTTTGGCTACTTTCTCACCTGGCTACAGGAGAAATCAGGTGACGTATTTGTCGTGGCTACCGCCAACGACTTGTCACGCATTCCCCCCGAACTGCTGCGCAAAGGTCGCTTTGATGAAATTTTCTTTGTCGATTTGCCCGACGAAGGCGAACGGGCAGCCATCTTACAAATTCACTTGATGCGCCACCGCCAGGATCCTCGGCGCTTTGAACTTGCAGCTCTGGTGCAGGCGACCGACGGCTTCAGCGGTGCGGAAATTGAGCAGGTTATCATCACGTCGCTGTATCGGGCCATTTATGAGCAGCAGGCGGTCAACACTGAACTTATTATTGAGGAAGTGAAATCCACTGTACCCTTATCGATCAGCCGCCGCGAAGACCTGCACAACTTGCGCATGGTTGCTCAAGAGCGCTTTGTTAGCGTTAAGTAAAGCGAAATTTGCCCTGTGGCTCGCTGATCGGTTAGACCTCTTTCACAAATTAAAGTAAGCTCCCTTTCCGTCTCCAAAAATTGGGGAAACTGTCCTTGCAGGGACTAAAAAGTTCCCATGCAGTCTCGAAAGTCCCTCAGAATTGCGAGATTTAAGGGGCAATCAGGATTCACACAAGCGGTCTGTTGACTTGGCCATCAGCATCTTGAACCGCTTCCACAGAAACCACCTTGGGTTTGCTGTGAGAATTCGGAGCGATCGCTGCAGCTAGCACCTGCGCTTTATTCAAAACCGTTATTCGCTAATCTGCGTCCTATATATTTTGATGTTCTTGAGGTTTGTTGCCTTGATACCCAATGAAACCAAGATGTTCTGGGGCACTGGTAGAAATTGACATCTTGGTAATGGGCGGCGATTTAGCCTTGGCCATCAAAGTCAAATCACGGCAGCAGCAGCATGGAGATGACTCTTTGAGGCGGCTAGACGCCTTCGGCAAGTCTTTAAACCGGCAACACCGTTCCCTTGACGAATGTGTAGTGTCTTCCAGCCCACTGCTGGGGGAGCCCAAAAGCGTCTAAATCAAAACTTTAACTTCCAAAGCGTTGGCGTCATTCTCTCGAAGCATTGTATGTTCAGGGCTTGAGTAAATGTATCCTCGTTGACAGTCATTCCTTATTCGCAGTAATCTCTTGGTTAACAATTTTTTTGAGAGTAACTTCCAAGTAAAATGGCAAATCGTTTGAAGTCTGTAGAACTTTTTTTGGCCACCAGCTTCTTGGCCGTCGGTGCTCATGGCGCAATTGCCGCTGAGCTGACCGACGTTGAAACTGCTGAAACCGCTGACGCTCGCATCGAGCTTTTAGCTGATGGGCATGGCGGCGAAGGTGGTGAAGGCGGCGAAGGTGGTGAAGGCGGCGAAGGTGGTGAAGGCGGCGAAGGTGGTGAAGGCGGCGAAGGTGGTGAAGGCGGCGAAGGTGGCGAAGGTGGTGACTTCGAAGACCAGCTTGAAGGGGCTGCTCTGCGAGATGAGCTGCTAGCAGGCGGCTACGTCATCTATTTCCGTCATGCCCAGACCGAAAGAGACTATGCCGATCAAGCTGATCCCAACCTTGACTTAAATGATTGCTCAACGCAGCGTACTTTGAGTGAGTTTGGTTATCGGCAGGCGGCTGTTATTGGAGCGGCCTTTGACGCGCTAGAGATCCCAGTTGGTGAAGTGATTTCCAGCCAATATTGCCGTGCCTGGCAAACTGCGTTCTTAGCATTTGGCGAGTACGAAAAAACTCCTGACCTCAACTTCTATCCTGCAGAAGAGTATACTGACGAGCAGTTTGCTCAGATGCGCGATGCGGTGATGCCTTTACTAACGGCTGTTCCCGAGCCTGGCACGAACACGGTGATTGTCGGCCACGATGATGTGTTCGAGTCGGCAACGGGCATCTATCCTGAGCCCCAGGGCGTGGCTTACGTTGTGAAGCCAGATGGTGATGGTGGTTTTGAGTTAGTTGCCAACCTGCTGCCAGAAGATTGGGCGCTGATTCCTGAATAGAGATAGTGCTTAAGGCTATCGCTCAAAAGCTGATCGGGTTTCCCATATGACGATGGACTGACAGCGATCGCCGTTTTCTGAAGTAGTGCCGATTCGCTTTATCAAAAGTGAACTCTGGATTGAAATCAAAGCCCTCCTGCGAGGGCTTTTTTGCCGTATATACAAGCCAGCCTTAATAAACCTCTTGGCTTTTAGTGCGGGCATCTGGCTGGCAAACCGCTTGCACGGCAAATTCCCCCCTGGGCAGCAAGGCCAAGAGGCTTTTTTAGATGGCATACTCTTATGGGCTCAAGGGCAATGAGGATTCCTGTCGGCGGTTTACCATCTAGTTATCTTGGAAAATACCGTACATAGCCCCTGGGCGATCGCTAGAAAAGTCCAAACAAGCAATGATTTTTCAAATTCCCAATGTTATATCGCCTGATGAGCTGTCTCAAGTGCAGTCAACGCTGGCCCAAGCTGAGTTTATTGATGGCAAACTGACGGCTGGCTGGTACGCCAAAGCGGTCAAACACAACCGCCAAATTAAGGGCAGCGCCGCCAAAGATCTGCGCGCCTTTATCAAAATGGCCCTTTTGCGCAATCCTCTATTTCAAGCAGCGGTGCGTCCTAAGCATATTCACTCAATACTGTTAAGCCGCTACGATTCGGGCATGGAATATGGTCGTCACACGGACAATGCCCTGATGGGTCAGTATCGTTCCGACGTTTCATTTACCGTCTTTCTGTCTGCCCCTGAGACGTACGAAGGGGGAGAACTCGTCATGGAAGGAGTCGATGATGAACGCAGCTATAAGTATCCTGCCGGCTCAGCGATCGCCTATCCCTCATCAACGCTGCATCGGGTGGATCTAGTCAAATCAGGGGTGCGACTGGCGGCAGTAGGCTGGGTGCATAGCTGGGTCAAAGATCCTGCCCAGCGAGAAATCTTATTTGACCTCGATACGGTGCGGCGATCGCTGTATGCGCAATCGGGCAAAACTGACCAGTTCGATTTGCTCTGCAAAAGCCTGGCCAACCTCACTCGACAGTGGTCTGAGTAGCTCTCTTTTCCAGTCCTCTACAGCTATCCAGGTGGATGCGCTCATGCTGACTGGCGCACTTTATTGCCTTAAATATTCAATAAGCGCGAGCTGTAAAAACGAAAGTTTCCTTTCTATTATATTTTGCTGGTCGTAATAAAGGCCAAAATGCGCCCCTGACCCCAACGGTTGAAGCCCTCTTAAAACCTGGCTTCAATTAAGCTGGCGCATTGATGTTCGGCTTAGAGGCCGAGATACGATACATAAGTTTATGTTTGTTATTGAGAGTGATTCTGATCTATAGTGCTTTTAGCTTATTGAATCATTTTCTCAATAAGCTTGATACTTGAGTCGGCTTTGAGGGCTTTATAGTTATGCATACATTTTTAGCTATTGAACAGGAAGTGATTGCATGGCTCTTGGCGATCGCGTTTGAATACAGTGCTGATTATTCAAGACAGCTAATTATCTTACCTTGGTCAAACCGTCGCTGAGCGATTGGGTTACGCGGCAGTCAATTGACTAAAAAAGCTTCTGGGGGTATCTAAGCCAACAACCTGACTACCTGAAAAGCCAGTGCCCCCTTTTCTAATTTTTGAGGATGACCTGACTTGCAATGAATTGTCCCTGTTGTTCAGATGTTTTGCTGCGTCATGTTTCGACGGCTGGGGTGTCTTGGTTTTGCCCCTCCTGTAGACAAATGATGCCCCCATATTCAAGGTCGGCAAATCAGAATAAGTTTCAACAAGGCGCGTTTTTGACTGATGAAATTCCAAAGATTCAAAGGATGACATTGCCATGAGCAAAATTACTCCGTGGCTAGCTCAGCTAAAAATAGCATTTGGCCTGTGATTGCTGTTTCCCGGCAGTCAGGCGGCAGCCGGAAGCGTTTGGCGCTGTAGGACATTTATTTTTCTTTTGATATCGCTTTCAACACTTTATTCATGACGACTCAAGTTTTGACCTCAAAAACGCCCGGAGCCTTGTGGCTCAGCGTCAACCCGAGTTTTCGACGGTTTGAGCAGCAGCTACTGGTGCCGCTTAGTCGCGATCGCGCCGTAGATCACTGGGGATATTCGCAAACGCCAGATGAACCGAGCGATTTAGAGGTGGCGCTGACATTGCTGCACGACCATGTGAAAAGCTGCGATCACCCCCTTCACCTAATCGGCCACAGCACGGGTGGATTAGTGGGGTTGCTCTATGCTCGTCGCTTTCCACGGCGGGTCAAATCGTTGACGCTGTTGGCAGTGGGCGTTCAGGCAACTTTGGACTGGAAAGCCTATTACTACAAGCAACTCGATCTGCTGCCCTGTAGCCGCACTCGCGTTTTGGCGCAGATGATTCATAGCCTGTTTGGCCGTCAGCGCCGCCACTGTCTAGCGGGCCTTTTGGAACTTCTCGAGCGGGATCTGACGGAATCGCTGTCGCTCCACTCACCGCTGCAGCAGTTTAATCTGCTTCCCAAGGACGTGCCCGTGCCGCTGCTGGTTTGCGGAGGACAAGCCGACCCCATTGTTGATTTAGAGCAAATACAGGGTTGGTATCCCTGGTTCAAGCAGGGCGATCGCGTATGGCTCTGTCCCAACGGTCAGCATTTTTTCCATGCCACGCATCCCCAAATTACCGCCACAGAAATCATGGATTTTTGGCAAGAGATCGATATTCGTCAACCTGTCCCCGCCGAAATGAAAACGGCCTGATATCGACCCTGATTAGGCTCTTAGTTTTTCACTACCACCACCGCCTGGATTAACTCGGCAAATAGGTCGGGCAATTAATCCCAGCTGCCGAATAAGGCATAGTGCAGCATTTGACGCCATAAGGGAGCCAGCGTGGCCTTGACGACAATATCTGCAACGACAAAGGCGATGCCAATCCCGAGTAATCGTCGGGGAAAGACATGGCGCGATGGTTGATGTTGCAGACGCGCTAAGAGGTTGAGGCTCACAACGGCTAATGCCACCCCCGTCAAAATAAAGCCAATTACTCGCAACATGGACCACACTGGCCAACCCACAGCTAAGGCAATGAGGGGATTTACACTCGCAGTCACCAGTTGAGCGACGTAGAAGTTCATGTAGTTGAGCATGTAAGTGCCAAACAACAGGGCCGCACTGCTCACGGTAATACAGCAAAGTCCGCAGAAAATCACATAGTTGCGCACATGGTTGGGAAGGAACAGACTTATGGAACCTTCGACTCCTTCACCAGTCTCAATCCAACGAAACGTTTCGGTTGCGACAGTTGGCCCTTTGGCGATGGTCATTGCAGCAGTCTCCGGAAACCAGGCTGAAGCCAAGCCGATGGCAACACTCTGGAAAACGCCCCAAATCAGCATCAGCACGGCTGTTTTTATATACTGTTTGCCGCGAATGCCAGCGATAAAAACTGGATAAGCTCCGGCCGCTCCCAGGAAGGGCGTTACCCAGGGATTGGCGATGAGAAAGCTGCCAGCAGTCGATAAAGACACCCCAATGAGCAGGAGCAGCAAGGCCAATTCAGTATGGTTATTGAGCTTGTTCATTCAAGGGTCTGAACGCTGGGAATCTAGTGTGGATATAGCACCTGAGCTTAGCGATCGCCTCCCAGACTGAGGTTAACCATCCAAAGCGCTAGCTTTCAACACGGACAGGGTTTGAAGCGATCAAAATTACTTTGTAACTTTGCTGTAACGGCGGCAACCATTTACGGTCATCAATCCCCAAGAGAACGTTAAAGCTTGAAAGAGATTGACGCATTCTCGTCACAATGAGAACTGATTGTCATGGACAGA
>JBCCNE010000204.1:0-7866 GCA_039026015.1 Cyanobacteria bacterium P01_C01_bin.70
CTGTTTGCGATGCCGCTGGGCTATGTGCTGGCCTGGATCTTGATTTACGTCATCAATGTGCGATCGTTTGGCTGGACGCTACAGATGCAGATTCAGCCCAGTTATTTTTGGCAGGCTGGGGCCGTGGCGATTGTGGCGGCGCTGCTGGCAGGCGTTTATCCGGCTTGGCGACTGAGTGAAATGATCGTGGCTACAGCCATTCGAGAAGAGTAGGAAACGGAAACATGAAAGCATTCAGACGATTGGCTCTGGTTATTCTTGCCCTTGGCTTAGCCCTGACGGTTGCCCTGTGGCCGCGACCTGGCATCACCAATAGCGGTCAAGCGTCAGTGGCGTGGCTGGCTAGCCAGGATGCGGCTACTGCTGACGATTTTTTGCAGGCGACTGGCCCTAAATCTCTAGAGTTTCCTCAGAATCTGGGACCTCACAACGGCTATCAAACCGAATGGTGGTATTACACTGGCAATCTGGCCACCGAATCAGGGCGAGAATTTGGCTATCAGCTCACCTTTTTTCGCCGGGCGCTGACGCCAGAGACGACAGCGGTGACGGATGCTTCTGACTGGCGCTCCAACCAAATCTATTTTTCTCACTTCACCATCAGCGACATTGAGAATCAAGATTTCTATCCCCACGAGCGCTTTAGTCGGCAGTCAGCGGGACTCTCCGGAGCCCAGGCTGAGCCCTACCGCGTGTGGCTAGAAAACTGGTCGGCCACTGAAATCAAGCCTGGAAAAGTGCAGCTAGTGGCCGAGACCGATGATGTGGCGCTGGATTTAGTGCTGAATGAAACGCTGCCGCCGGTGCTGCAGGGCGATCGCGGCTACAGCAAAAAAGGCCCTGAACCAGGTAATGCCTCCTACTACTATTCCATCGTTCAGCAGCAGGCCCAGGGGACGATTACCGTCGGCGATGAGTCTTTTGACGTGACGGGACTAACCTGGAAAGATCACGAATATTCCACTAGCGCGCTGAGTCCCGGCACGGTGGGGTGGGACTGGTTCTCGCTACAGCTAGACGATGGCTCGGCGCTAATGCTGTACGGTCTGCGCCAAGAGAATGGCGATATTACCGATGTGTCCAGCGGCACCTACATCAGTGCTAAGGGCGAAACGCAGCCGATTGACCATACCGAGTGGCAGATCGACGTTCTAGATACGTGGCGTAGCCCCACCAGCCAGGCCGCTTATCCCGCCCAGTGGCATATCGAGATTCCCCAACTCAGCTTGGTGCTAGACGGCAAATCGCTGATGGCGAATCAGGAGCTGAATCTCTCCTCGACTGTCTACTGGGAAGGCGCGGTTGGCTTTGAGGGTACCGTGGCCGACCAGCCTGTGACCGCCAAGGGCTATGTGGAAATGACTGGTTACGCCGATCGCCTAGATGCAGTGCTCTAATCCAATTAGTCAATTTGGTGCTGGATAACGACCCGATAAGGCGACTATGGGATAAGTGCGATCGCACCAGGAGCCCCACAATTAGCCGCTCGTCAACATATCATGCCAAAAAATGATGTTACCTAATTTCATTGAAAACCGCTTAAAACCGGTGTTTCAATGGGATGAACAATCCATGATCTTATCCAGACTAAAGCCTGCATAACAGGTATTTGGGCTGCTTTAGACTTGGGGCGGACAATAATCTTAAGTTATGGCAACCGACACATACGTTTGTACGCGATTGCAGGCCATTTGGCTCCGGCATTAAGCACTTAAGCATCAGAAATACCCTAAGCAAAGTGGCGATCGCGATACCTTTTTGGAGTTACATTCAGGTTGATATTTTGTGGCGAATACAGAGCTAAGAGCCTGCATGTCACTTCATGTTTTTATCAGAAAACCAACCGAAAAAGATTGGCAAGAATTGCTATCTCTTCACCAAAGAAGCAAGGAGTTTCATTTTCCTTGGGTTTCTCCGCCACTAACTGAGAGCGAGTGCAAAACTTACATTAGTCGGTGCCAGAATGAAGACTTCGAAGGTCTGCTGATTTGCCATTCAACCCACAAGAAGATCTTTGGAGTAGCAAATCTCAGTCAAATCTTCTATTGAGCATTTCAAAATGCCTATCTTGGTTATTACGTTGATGTAGATTTTGCAGGTCAAGGACTGATTTCGGAAGGTATTCGTTTAGTGCTCCATCATACTTTTTATACGCTCGGCCTACATCGAATTGAAGCTAATGTTCAGCCTAAAAATATTGCTTCAATCAATTTAGTGAAGCGCTTGGGTTTCACGAAGGAGGGCTTTTCTCGACGATACTTAAAAATCAACGGAGAATGGTGTGACCATGAACGGTGGGCGTTGATAGTTGAAGATTGGGCATAGTATGTTCCAACAGTCCAAGACTTCAGCGTAGCGAACGGGCGAAAGCTGCAGCTGGAAATACCGAGATTGTCCGCCGCTGCTGCACTTTACCGTTATTGGGGGAATCTGTTGATATGACTCGGCTCAACCGTTGAGCGATCGCAACAGTCCAGATTTCCGGCATTCAACCCCGGTCCATGCCAATAACTACAGCAAGTACGCTTTCTAACACTACTAAATGATTTGCCAGTTGGTGATGTCTGGGGCAACACGGCACTACACCGCCACTGTCGTTGCCTCAATGCCGGTAGCCGCCAAATCTTCACCATGCCAAGCCTTGCCATCCAAAGCCATTTGCTCAATTAAACTAGCTAGCCGCAGAGCCTTAAGGGCTTGCTCACCCCCCACAGAGGGCTTGTCGCCGCCGCGCACACAGTTTACGAAATGCTCTAGCTCAGCATGCAGCGGTTCCGTATTGCTGGTATATACCTTTTCAATCAGACCATCTTGTCGATAGAGCACTTGACCGTAATTGGTCATCGTATTAGCGGTTGTCTGGCGGTTGATCAGAATCTCATTGTTTAGGAAATCAGCCTCAGTTAAAGAGTTGCGGCAGTGAGCAGAAATCGTCCGAATCTTGCGATGGGTCACCTTGCTCGCAGTCAGGGTCGCTACAACGCCATTGGCAAACCCTAGAGTAGCCGTCACGTAGTCAAGATAGCCCGAATGAGCCGAGCGACTGCCACTTGCCGACAGCTTGACGACTGCAGAACCTGCGAGTTCGAGTAGCAGATCAATGTCGTGAATCATTAAGTCCAGCACGACAGAAACGTCATTCGCTCGGTCAGAATAGGGACTCATCCGACGGGCTTCCAGCGCCAACACTTCTTCGGTACGCAAAACGTTGTGGAGTTCTTTAAAAGCAGGATTAAAGCGCTCGATATGGCCTACTTGCAAAATACAGCTTGATTCAGCGGCAGCATTCACTAATGATTCAGCTTCAGCGATGCTCGCGGCAATGGGCTTCTCAATTAGCACATGCACGCCAGCGCGCAGACAGCGCATCCCAACCGAATGATGCAAACGAGTTGGTACTGCCACACAGACGGCATCAACGTGCTCGATTAGATTGTGATAGTCTTCAAAAAATCGGACCCGATACTTACTGGCCGTATCTAGCCCAAGCTCAAGATTGATATCGGAAACGCCAATCAGTTCTACGTTCTTCAATCGGCTCAAAACTCGGGTATGATGCTGGCCCATGTTGCCGACCCCAATCACACCAACCCGAATGGGATGGGATGGTGTTATCTGAAGCTCAGTATCCGCACCACTCTCTATTCGGTTCATTATGTTAATCCGCTACTCCTCATCCCTGAGACTTTGATCCGGAGACGATCGCGCGACCGTTTTGGTTACAAAATCCAACAAGATTTTATCACGTCTTTACTTTACGTCTTTTTAATGATTTGCCTTGACAATTAGGACACATCTTCTAAATGTCCCTGATCTAGTCCGTCCGATCGATTCTGATGGTAAGCTGCAATCCTTATAAAACAGATATTTCTAGCTGTTGATTAGTGGCCAGAACTGACTTTGAAAGGTCTGTGGTTATCTCGGTTGCGCTGCGATGTAATCTGTATTGCCAAGTTTGACCACCCAGGCCACAGGAATGTGCTGGCTACTTCCACAACGGGGGTTAAAATAGCTAAAACAATTTGCGATCGCGGTTTGTCATGACGTCTGCTGTCCCCATCAAAACCCAGTATGAAGCGGTCATTGGTCTAGAAACCCACTGTCAGCTGAGTACCGCAACGAAGATTTTTTCCCCCAGTTCAACGATATTTGGGGCTGAGCCCAACACTCATATTGATCCAATTGTGTTGGGCCTGCCCGGCGTTTTGCCTGTGCTTAACCAAAAGGTTCTGGAATATGCCGTCAAGGCTGGTCTAGCGCTTAACTGCCAAATTGCGCCTTACAGCAAGTTTGATCGCAAACAGTACTTTTATCCCGACCTGCCAAAAAACTATCAAATTTCGCAGTTTGATCTGCCGATCGCCGAGCATGGTTGGCTAGAAATTGAGCTCGTTAATCCCAAAACTAAGGACGTTAGCCACAAGCGAATCGGCATTACCCGTCTACATATGGAGGAAGATGCCGGCAAGCTGGTGCACGCCGGCAGTGATCGCCTTGCGGGGTCAGCTTACTCTCTGGTGGACTTTAACCGGGCCGGAGTGCCGCTCGTTGAGATTGTGTCTGAGCCCGATCTGCGTAGCGGTCAGGAAGCTGCCGAATATGCTCAAGAATTGCGCCGCATCATGCGCTATCTGGGGGTGAGTGATGGCAACATGCAGGAAGGCTCTTTGCGCTGCGATGTCAACATCTCAGTGCGCCCCATCGGTACCGAAAAATTTGGTACGAAAGTGGAAATCAAAAACATGAACTCCTTCAGTGCCATCCAGAAGGCGATTGAGTATGAAATTGATCGCCAGGTGGCAGCCATTGAAGCAGGTGAACAGATTTACCAAGAGACGCGCCTGTGGGAAGAGGGCAGTCAGCGCACCATCAGCATGCGTTCAAAGGAGGGGTCCAGTGATTATCGCTACTTCCCCGAGCCTGATTTGCCCCCGATTGAGGTGTCTTCTCAACAGTTGGCGGCGTGGCAGTCGGAACTGCCGGAACTGCCGGCCCAAAAGCGAGATCGCTATGACACTGGTCTTGGCCTTTCCGCCTATGACGCTCGCGTCTTGACCGACGAACGCTCAGTGGCAGAATATTTTGAAACCGTTGTTCAAAGTGGAGCAGACCCAAAACTCGCCGCCAACTGGATCACCCAGGACATTGCCGCATATCTAAACGCTGAGAAGCTAGCAATTGACGAAATGGCGCTGACGCCTACAATGCTGGCAGAAATGATCCAAATGATTGAAGCAGGCACCATCAGTACAAAAATCGCTAAAGATATTTTGCCCGAGCTGTTGTCAGGCGGTGGTTCACCGCAGGCGATCGTTGAAGAGCGCGGACTCAGTCAGATTTCCGATCCTAAACAGATTGAAGCGATTATTGATGAAGTGCTGACTGCCCACCCTGATGAGCTGGAGAAATATCGGGCAGGCAAGAAAAAGCTGCAGGGATTTTTTGTCGGTCAAGTTATGAAGCGAACTAGTGGCCGTGTTGACCCCAAACTCACCAATCAATTGCTAAGTCAAAAATTAAATAGTTAAGAAACGTAAAAACGACGCATGGGGGTTTCACCCCTCACCCCTCATGTGCCATACTGTGTTATGTAGATGCACCCTGATGGTAGGGAGAGCTGGTTCAGCTCTCCTTTTTTCCTATTAAAGCTTGCGGCTATTGCTTTCACCGTAACCGCTTCTACGGCAGCCCAAAATTCTGCAGCAATAAATGAATGCTGAGGTGTCTTTCCAGCAGCCTGAGCATTGCAAGATTGATTTTGTCGTTACTTGATTTGAGCAAAGATTCCTCTAGCGATCGCTAGAAAAGCCGCTGCTTATAGCTCCATTGAGGCGAAGTACTGTCTATCTATCGGCTGTAGTGATTGTCTCGATAGATTAGGACAGTGGCCAACTGACGGCCTTGGGAAATGGGGAGCTGTTTTTGGAGAGCAGCATTTGCCTAAGAAGTTATGGTTTCGAAAATGTTAGTTGCTTCGGCTGTTGGCAAAGAGGCTTTACGGGCTCAGCCAAGCAGGGCAAGTTCCTAATGAGAGTTCTTGGCAGATTGAGGATGAATCGCTGCACGATTGGAGTGTCTTTGGTCAGGAGACAGTCAGGAACTATCCGTTCAAACGATTGCATCAGACTACATCGCCGAGCGAGACGGCAGCACCCACAAGACCGCAGGGCAGATAATCACCGTAGACAGTGTGATCGTGAAGCAAACCCAAAGTCCTTGAACTTGTTCCGGGGTCATGAGAAAAATCTCCATGTTGTGCTAATAGTAATAACCAGCTATGTGGACGATTTCCCGGGAAAAACTATGTGTTCTGCATCTTTTCGTGATGCGATCAATATCACAAAGACCAGTGCAAGATTCAAATTTCAAAGTTCTAGGTGAGATGCAGAGCACTGTGGCAAAGGCAGCCTCGTTTTTGATTGCTCTGAAAATAGTCTTGCCAACAGCGCGTCTCTAATCACTCTTGGAAGAGATAATCTGAAACGTTGGAATTACATTCTCGAAATGCTCATTCTGCAGTAACGGCTATATGAAGAAATGAGGGCTTCAGTTTCCTTCTGCTTAAAGTGACAGAAGAGGGCTAGACTCGTCTCTGTCGGAACCACTCATAAAGCTACAGACCAGGCCTTAAAACCCCGGTGCGCAAGTTTCTAGCCGTTGGTTGCTGGCGGCAAACTCAGCCAACGCCCCAAAAGGTTCGCATTCCCCGGTAAACAGTCTAAATTTTCAACGGTCAAGAGCATGGCGCATATCATTTTTGAGCAGGTCACAAAACAGTACGACAATGGTTTTGTCGCCGTCAAAGACCTCAACCTTGATATCGGCGAAGACGAATTTTTAGTGCTTGTCGGGCCGTCGGGCTGCGGCAAAACCACCTCCCTGCGGATGCTGGCCGGACTTGAAGGCATTAGCAGCGGCAATATTTATATCGATGGCAAGCGAGTTAACGAGGCGTCGCCCCGCGATCGCGATATCGCAATGGTGTTCCAATCCTATGCGCTCTACCCGCATATGAGCGTTTTTGAAAACATGGCCTTTAGCCTGCAGCTGCAGGGTACGCCGAAGGACAAGATTCGTGAGCGTGTGCAGGCGGCGGCAACGCAGTTGGGCATCGCTGAACTGCTAGAGCGCAAGCCTAAGCAGCTCTCTGGCGGACAGCGACAGCGCGTGGCTGTCGGACGGGCGATTGTCCGCGATCCCGCTGCCTTTTTGATGGATGAGCCCCTCTCAAACCTGGACGCTAAGCTACGCGTGCAGGCCCGCGCTGAACTTAGCAAACTTCACAAAAAGCTGGGCACCACCTTCATTTACGTCACCCACGACCAGGTGGAAGCCATGACTATGGGCAGCCGCATTGCGGTAATGAATCAGGGTATTTTGCAGCAGGTCGATACGCCTCAGAACCTTTACGACCGTCCAAACAACGTTTTTGTCGCCGGTTTTATGGGCAGTCCCGCGATGAATTTCTTTGACGCGACGCTAAAGCCAGACGGCAATGACCTGTGGATCGATGCCGGAGCATTACGATTGCCAGTGCCCGAGGAACTGCGATCACGCTACCAACCCCACATCGGCACGTCCCTAATTTTTGGCATCCGTCCAGAAAATATCTACAATCCCAAGTTTGCGCCGCCGGGCGTTAATCCGATTGCAGTTGAAGCCACGATTTCGGTTGTTGAAATGATGGGCCACGAAGAGATTGTCTACCTGGCGCTGGCCGATGGCCATGAGTTTTTGGCCCGCATTGATCCGCGATCGCGCTTTACTCCCGGCGAAACCGTCCAGGTGCTCTTTGATAGGAATCGCTTTCATCTGTTTGATAAAGCTTCTGAACACGTTCTCGCTTAGTTGAATAGAGGCAGATCA
>JBCCNE010000205.1:0-7865 GCA_039026015.1 Cyanobacteria bacterium P01_C01_bin.70
ATATCGATCGCCGTTGTCGTCATCAACCGGTCAACTGACGACATAATGAAATTGACCTGCCCCACGATAGTGAAATTCACTCAGGTTTTTAGGGGGTGCCGAAGTTGATGCAACTCGGTGCCGAAGTGAGGAGAATATGCACGGGGCGAACAATTTGAAATTGGTGCGAGAGCTGAATTGCTAGCGGGTAGACTGACGGCCAATCTGGCATTGTTTAATATCACTAAGCAGAACGTAGAGACGCCTGATCCTAACAACTTCAGTTCTGTTGTGGCCACTGGCGAGCAACGCAGCCAAGGGATTGAATTAGACGTGGCTGGAGCAGTCTCGCCAGGCTGGAATATCATCGCCAATTACGCTTACACCGATGCTGACATCACTGAAGACAACAGCGATATCGAGGGTAATCGACTGTTTGGCGTACCTGAGCATAATTTCAACCTGTGGACGACCTATGACATTCAAGACGGCCCGCTGACAGGATTAGGTTTGGGTCTGGGTCTGAACTATGTGAGTGAGCGATTTGGCGATAATGACAACAGTTTTATGTTGGATAGCTACTTCCTCACCAATGCGGCCATTTCCTATGAACGCGATAACTGGCGGGCAGGTTTGAACATTCGCAACCTCTTTGATGTCGATTACATTGAGGGGTCTCAAAATAGTCGATTGTCCTTCATTTCTCCGGGTGAGGGGTTAACCGTTATTGGCTCATTTGCAATCGAATTTTGAAACCATGTTGACACTAAGACGAATGATGGGCCGGTTAGTGCTGAGTTTCCTCATCGCAGGTCTCATTATTGGGTGTGGGCTTTCAGAAAGTAATGAATCAGCCGAAAGTCTGACGGTTGATACTTCACCTCAACTACCGAATCCAGATTGCCGCGTCCTGGAACATGATTTAGGCGAAACTGAGATCTGTGGGCAACCCCAACATGTAGCTGTGCTCGGTGTTCATAGCCTCGATTTGCTGCTATCTCTAGATGTGCAACCTGTAGGGTATGCAGCTTCTAATGTTCATCGTGAAGAAGTCTTTGATAACCCAGCCCAGCAGATTCCTTACTTGGGACACCTGGTCACGACCCAACCTACGAATTTGGGACGCGGTGTGGAACCCTCTCTAGAAAAACTAACAGCGCTTAAGCCAGACCTGATTGTGGGTGAAGCCAGCCGCTTGGATAACTACGATCTACTCACTCAAATTGCGCCGACGCTGCAATGGCAGAATCGTATGGCGAAAGGCCAGTGGCAGGAAAGCTTGAGAACGATCGCAATGGCCCTAGGGCAGAGTAAAAAAGCAGAAGAAGTCATTCAGCAATATGAGGCTCGTATCGCCGATGCGCGGGCTGATTTGGCGGATGTGGTGGCTGCGAACCCCAAGCTGCTGCTGTTGGGAGCAAACCGATTGGATGAGGGCGCGTTTGTTGTTAGTGCTGATAGCTATTTGGGTGAACTGTTGGGTGGTGTTGGCTTTCAACTCATTGCTCAGCCTACTGTCAACACCAACGCACCGATTTCAATCGAAGCCCTGCCAGAGCTAAATGACGCCGATACTATCATTATTTTGGGCTATGACCTTAATGCTAGTCATGAGCAGTTGGAGAATTCAGACTCGTCTACTGATATATCAATGGAGGATTGGCTTGAGACGAATCAGGTGAAAAACATTCAGCAGGATTGGGAAGCCAGTGCGATCGCCCAATCCCTCACCGCTAGTCAAGCCAACCGCGTTTACTTCGCCACCTTCTACAAATGGAATGGGCTCAATGGCCCTGCTGGTGCAGAGCTGATTTTGACAGAATTGCGGCAATTTTTCTTGGATGAGTAACACGGCATGATAACTACCTTTGCCTCATCGCTCTCTTCTAAATCAGCAATCCTACCTTATAATGCAAGCTACTCTCATTAGTGAGCAGCCTTTGAGCCGGGCATTTCTATGATCAAGTCACCGATCAAGAATTCTGCCGATGATTGGTTTTTGCCCGGAAGCCTCAATGATTCACGGCTGTTTCATACGAACGAGGCTGATTGTATTCAGGTCTGTTCACCTCACGTGGGGAAAGGCTATCGTCAAACCATTTCGCTGCAAGATGATTTGGCCTTGGTAATTATCGACCATACCCTTAATCAGCCTCGGGTGATTGACAGACCGGGTAGAGGCAATTGTCTGGAATTTGAGTTTAGGCTGGCTGGCCCTGACGCTGGGTACAGCTCCTTCATCCCCTATTTCGGCTTAAAAGAGTTCTGGACTCAACCAGCACAGAAACGGTGTTTCAACGTTGAAATTTGGTTCAAACGACCGGCCCTCATTACATATTTTCAAGCCTTTCTGGAGCGCCTGTCGCCTCAAGCCCAAGGCACCGCCGAGCGTATTATTCAATTAATCTATCGACACCACGGAGGCGGCTCCCGTTCAACCCCGATGGGGATGCTCAATCAAATTTGGGACTGTGCCAAAGAACTTGGCCCTTATCTCACCCTTGAGCAAATTTTGACCGATGCTCTCTACGATGGGGCGCTTGTCCTCAACGACTCCGCTCGCAACCCAATCACGCCGGCCATGGAGCAGGTCATTGGGCAAATTCTCAGTTGTCCGTACCAGGGGGCGACCCGCCGCATCTATCTAGAGCGCCAAGCGCTGAAGTTAGTGGGGCTGTATCTGGAAGCCATCGTGCAGCAACGGAGCCAGGAAATGGATCTCGATTATATTTGCCAGGCAGGAGCCATTTTGAGAAACCAGCTAGCGAACCCTCCCACTATAGAAGCGCTGGCTCGACAGGTGGGGACAAATCGCTTCTATCTGTATCGGGGCTTTCAACAGAGGTATGGCACTACACCCTTTGGCTACTTACGTGACTGTCGCCTGTGGCAGGCTCGACGGCTGTTGATGACCGCTGATCTTTCAATTCGTCAAGTTGCCACTGCCGTAGGCTACACCAGCCGCAGCAATTTTGCCCTGGCGTTTCGTCAGCAGATCGGCCTCAACCCCAAAACATTTCAAACAGAGGCTTGGCAAAGGGCCATTTAAACAGTGCCCACTAAAAACTGCATCTCGGGTTCAAAATCCCTAGAAAGCCATCAGCAGTTCCCCTACGCTAATCGAGAATAATTCGCTTCAAGCTCGGTACTACGAGGCAAGGTCGCTACTTAGCGTTAGCTATTGGCTCGTTGAGTTGAAGCCATCGTGTGTGAGGAACCTGATGGAAAAGTGGTCATCGAGCTTAAGTCTGCTCGCTTTATTGATCGTAGCGGGAGGACAGGCCGCGCAGGCGCAAGCGCCGACGCGGCAGGTCGTCTCCGAGCCACAAGAGGCAAGCAACATAGGGGTTGAAGTAGGTGGACAAGGCGAGAACGTTTCCGAGCCAGAAGCGGTTAGCCCAATAGACATTCAAGCAGTCGAGCGACTTTCCTCTTTTCCTGCTCTGTCAATCACTCTTCCTTCTGATCACTCTCCATCCCCCCAACTAGCTACTACCGTCACCGAATGGCTGGCACAAATCGAGGCGTCGCTAGTGCAAATCATTGGAGTGCGGCTAGAAGAGACCGCAGCAGGCTTGCAGATTATTTTAGAAACGGCTGAGGGTGAGCTAACTGCACCCACCACGACCGTATCAGGCAATGCCCTGATTGCCGAAATTCCCAATGCGGTGCTGGCGCTGCCAGAGGGCGGTGAGTTTCAACAGTTTGAACCGGCGGGCGGCATTGCCCTAGTGCAAATCACAGAATTGCCCGATGACCGGGTGCAGGTGGTGATCACCGGCACCGATGCCGCACCGGTAGTTGAGCTTGATACAGCAGCAACTGCCGTGACTCTAAGCGTGGTGCCAGGGGTGGCCCAAACGGGCGAAGGGGATGAGGCTATCCAAATTGTGGTGACCGGGGAAGAAGGCAGTCGTTATTTTGAGCCCAACTCCTCAACCGCTACCCGCACCGATACCCCCCTACGCGATATTCCCCAGTCGATTCAGGTGGTGCCTCGGGAAGTGCTCGAAGACCAGCAAGTGATTACCCTGGAGGATGCCCTACGAAATGTCAGCGGTGCTGTCAGCAGTGAACAAACTTTTAATGGTCAACAATTCATTATCCGTGGTTTTGAGGGTGCCACGATTCTGCAGGATGGGTTGAGACGAAACGACGGGCGGCTGGTTGGATTTGCTGGACTGACTAACCTTGAATCGGTTGAAGTGCTTAAAGGCCCAGCCTCGGTTCTCGCTGGCGCAGCGCAACCAGGGGGAGTCATTAACCTCGTCACCAAACAGCCTCTGGGTCAGCCATTCTATAACTTGGAACTTCTGGTTGGTAATCGCGGATTGATCTCACCCAGCCTTGATTTTTCAGGGCCTCTAACGGCGGATGGACACTTGCTTTATCGCTTAAATGCGCTCGTCCGAACTGAAGATAGTTTTCGCGATTTTGATACTGATAGTCGGCAATCCTTTATTGCACCGACGATACATTGGCTGATTAGCGATCGTACCGATTTGACAGTCAGTCTTGAATATACTGACGATGAGCGACCTGCCGATGGTGGTTTAGTTGCCATTGGCGATGAAGTGGCTGATATTCCATTTGACCGGGTGATCGGTGAACTCGACGATGCCCGTGAGCAAGAAACCTTACGAGTTGCCTATAACTTTGAACATCGCTTTAGCGACAATTGGAGAATACGGAACGCCTTCAGTTATCTCAACTCCGATGCGGAGAGTACGATTTTCTCACCCGTGTCTCCATCCGCTGACGAAGCAGGCAATATTCTGTTAGCCCCTAGTGCTGTGAAGACTCCTTTAGAAGTGTTTGATTTACAGACCAATGTTGTCGGTGAATTCAACACGGGGTCAATCGAACACACGTTGTTATTTGGGGTTGACCTATTTCGACTGCGTGAGCCAGGTGGTCGTGAACTTCGAAGTGATTTTTTCACGCCGATTGCGTTCAACGTATTCGATCCGATTTATGGCACAATTTCTCGTCCCGATATCGAAGATACTTTACTTTTTTCCGCTCTAGAAATTCGATCGGATACGCTTGGCGTTTATCTTCAGGATCAGGTAACCCTGTTAGATAATCTAAAGCTCCTGGTGGGTGTTCGCTATGAGACGGTTGAACAAGAAACCATTAATAATCCGACAGATCTCAATCCAGACAGTTCCGAATCAACCTTCAATGAAGACGCCTTTACACCGCGTCTGGGACTAGTCTATCAGCCAATCGAAGAGGTTTCACTCTATGGCAGCTATACCACTTCATTTTTGCCAAATAGTGCAGCGACGGTGGATGGCGATGTCCTTGAACCGGAACGGGGTGAACAATTTGAAATTGGTGCCAGAGCCGAACTTTTGGAAGGGCGGTTAGTGGCCAATTTAGCCTTTTTTGACATCATCAAAGAGAATGTTGCCACCACTGACCCTGATAATATCTTTTTTTCGGTGGCAACTGGCGAGCAGCGCAGCCGCGGCATTGAGTTAGATATTGCCGGCGAGATTTTGCCAGGTTGGAATATCATCGCCAACTACGCCTATACGGATGCCGAAATTACTGAAGATGAAGACGGTAACGAAGGCAATCGGTTAACAGGCGTGCCTGAGCACAACTTTAACCTGTGGACGACCTACGACATTCAAGACGGCTCCCTGGAAGGGTTGGGATTTGGACTCGGCTTCAACTATGTGAGTGAGCGCTTTGGCGATACGGCGAATAGCTTTACCGCTGACGGCTATTTCCTCACCAACGCCGCCGTTTCCTATGAACGCGATAATTGGCGCGCCGCACTCAACATTCGCAATTTGTTTGATGTGGATTATATTGAATCGGCAGGTAGAACCCGAACCCTTGGCATTAGTCCTGGAGAGCCCTTTACCCTAATTGGCTCCTTCGCCATTGAGTTTTGACCCGGTGATGCCTATCCAACGTCGCTATTTTTTGCAGATGGGGGCTGCTGCCCTGATCGCCTCCGCCTGTACTAGGAGGACACAATCGCCTGATCAATCGATTGCGTCTGCTTCTAACGATGTCAAACGCGTCAAGCATGCCTTTGGCGAAACCGAGGTTCCCGTGAATCCGACTCGGATTGTCGTCTGTGGATATGAAACGGTCGAAGCCGTTGTCGCTCATGGGGTACAGCCTCTAGGTATACCCCATGGCGTCTCTAAGGAGATGTCCTATCTTTCATTAGATGAGGAGGCCATTGCAGAAATTGGCAGCCCGAATCAGCCTAGTCTGGAAATGATAGCGACGTTAAAGCCAGACCTCATCTTGACTGAGAAATACAGAGGCGCTGATGCCTATCCTCTTTTATCGCAGATCGCCCCCACTGTCGTGTTTGATATTGATGGCAACTCTGAATGGCAAAAGCTCACTCGCCTCTGCGGCGAAGTGCTGGGCAAACCCGCCGAAACCAAAGCGCTATCCACTGCCTATGACGCCAAACTGCAGCAAGTCAAAGCGCAGCTCTCTCAAATGAGCAAACAGCCCCAGGTCTCTATCGTACGCATCTTTCCAGGACTGATTAGCGCTGGCGGTACTGAGACTTTTGCCGGTAGCGTGTTAGCCGATGCAGGCATCGCCCGTCCCCCCAGTCAGGCTCAGGCCCAAGGTCCGCAAAATGTCTCCCTAGAGTCTCTCGACCTGCTCGATGGGGATGTCATATTTATTATGGTGCTGCAGGGCGACACGGAAATGGCACAAGCCAGTCGGGCTGAAAACGATCGCATCAAGGCTCATCCCCTCTGGTCTCAGCTCAAGGCAGTGCAAGCCAATCAGGTTTATGAGGTTGGTTCCCATTGGGCGATCGGCAGCTATATCTCAGCCAATCTCATCCTGGATGATTTGCTGAAGTATTTGGCCAGCTAAAAAATGCGTTCTGGGCGCAAAAAAAATGCGTTTCGGAGCCAAAACCCATAGGGAGAAGGTTACTGGCTGACTTAAGCTTGGTGAGATAAATCACGTTGGGGGCAGGGGAGTGGGGAAATGCAAACTTTCCTGATCATCTGGCTTGGTCAATTCGCCTCCCTGCTGGGCTCTGAGATGACCAATTTCGCCATCAGCATCTGGGCTTGGGAGGTCACAGGGCAGGCGACACCGCTTTCCTTGATCCTGGCCGTGACCCAACTCCCCAGGCTGCTGATTTCAACGTTTGCAGGCATCTGGGTTGATCGGTTTAATCGCAAATATTTGATGCTGCTGGGGGATACCGTCGCCGGACTTTCCACCATTGCCTTGCTGACCTTGTTTCTAACAGACCAGCTACAGATCTGGCATCTCTACGTGTCGGGTGCTGTTAATGGCCTGTTTGGCTATATTCAGGGGCTGGCCCATTCGGCTTCGATGTCGCTGATTGTGGCAGAGCGGCACTATGCCCGTGCGTCTGCCTTCGAATCATTACAACTGTCTGGCAGCTATGTGGTGGCCCCGGCCATTGCCGGAGCCGTGTATGCAGTTGCAGGGCTGAGTGGAATTTTCACGATTGATTTGGTAACCTTTGGGATTGCGATCGCCACCCTCACTACCGTCACCATTCCCCAGCCGACCCAGCCGACTAAAAAGGCTGCCCCTGTCTGGCAACAGTTGACATTTGGTCTCAATTATTTGTGGCATCGCCCCAGTCTCAAAGTCCTCTTGGGCTTTTTCTTAGTTAGCGGCTTTATCAGCAGCGCCAGTTTCTCAATTTTGCCTGCCATGGTGCTTGCCCGCAGTGGCAACAATGCCACCATTTGGGGAACTCTGCTCGCTTTTTTTGGCGCGGGCGGTCTTTTGGGCGGCCTGACCCTGAGTCTTTGGGGTGGGCCAAAACAGAGAATTCATGGAATATTGGTCTTCACTGCAATCTGGAAATTTGGCCTGATCGTGCTGGCACTAGCTCAGCAAAC
>JBCCNE010000206.1:0-7861 GCA_039026015.1 Cyanobacteria bacterium P01_C01_bin.70
ATCTGATTGAGAACTTTTTCGCCAGACTCAAGCAATATCGAGCGATTGCGACGCGCTACGATAAGCTGGCAGAAAGCTTTTTAGGCGCGATTTATCTAGCCGCTACGCTCGTCTGGCTTAATTGATGACACGCCCTAGGTCAGTTCAATGTTTTTGGCATTGAAGTAACAGGCGGTGTATTTCCCGTTCCCAATTTCTCGTCTAGCGGATTTTACTTTAAAGTTACTGAACAAACAGCCACCATCACCGCTTCGGCATTTTCGGATGACATTGTTGAGGGGGTGCAAGCCTTCCAAGTTTCTTTAGAAGCGGGCACAGACTATCAAGTTGATCCTGCAGCCAATGAAGTGACTGTGACCGTGGCTGATACAGCAGAGTCTTTGCCGCAATTGAGCTTGAGTGTGGAACCGACTACTCTGGTCGAGTCAGAAGGCACTGTTTTAGTTCAAACCTTCAATCTCAGCACTGCCCCTCCGCCTGAAGGTATTGAAGTCTCTATGATCGCTACCGGTTTAGAGGAGTTTGACCTGACTAACATCGAAACCACGGGGATTGCTGGGGAAATTGCGGTAGCTGAAAGTGAGCCTCCAAGGTTGATCTTCATGATGACTGAGGCAACGGCTACGATTAGTCTACCAGTGGCTGATGATGGTATCTCTGAGGAAGTTGAAACGATCATTTTTACGCTTGAGCCCAACGAGTCTTATCAAGTCTCACCGGCAGCAGGGACAGGCAGTTTTCAAATTGTCGATGTGCCTGCAGATATCCCGACTCCTCCGGCAGAAGTAGAGGTGAATGACTCATTAGAGACTGCGATCGCGATCAATCTATCTGCTGGTAATCCAGTCACAATCTTTGGTGAAGCGGACTATTTCTATGATTTCTCCGAGACCTCCCCGATTCTTGATTTTTCTGAGGACGTTGATCTGTATTCTTTTGAGCTATTAGCTGGAGAGTCTATTGCAGTTGACGTGGATGCGATCGCCCTCGACGGTTCCGAATCTTTACTGCAACCAGTGCTGCGGATTTTCGATGCTAACGGTGGGGAACTCGACTCTGTAGGTCAGGTAGATACCCTGGAAGAAATTACCCCCGGTGAGGGCGAGGCCACACTCACCTTTACCGCTGAAACCGCCGGCACCTACTACGCCGGTATCAGCGTTTTGGGTAACGACGATTATGACCCTACCGTCATTGGCAGCGGCAGCGGCTGGACGCTTGATGGTGTTGCCGAACCCGATGCCTATCAGGTGACCTTTTCTACACCATCCTCTGGGCCGGGTGAAATGCTGGTAGGCACTGACGGCGCTGACACGCTCACGGGCACTGACGGTGATGAGGTACTCGATGGCTTGGCGGGCGACGACACCTATACCGGCGGGACGGGAGCCGATCAGTTTGTCCTCGCGATCGCCCAAGGCGTGGACACCATCACTGACTTTGAGGTGGGCGTGGACCAGATCAGCCTCGGCGGGCTGACTCCGGAGGGCGTCCGGTTCTTTGAAATGGGTAGTGAAACCTTCTTGCTGACTAACAGTAACGAACTGCTCGGCGTTGTGCAGGGGGTGACGGGGCTCGACAGTAGCGTGTTTGCGTGATTCAGGGAGTAGGGAACAGGGAACAGAGGGAAAGTAACCAGTTCTGCCTGCCATCAATCTTGAACCATCCGTCCGGCTGTGCTCACCTGAGGCAGTCGGATTTCTTTATGTGAGCAGATCGCAGAATATCGGACGATCGCACCTGCCGCCAGCAGAAGCAACGCATTTTTTTCTGAGAAAACCATGAGTTTTTATAAAATTTTTGGTGAAAAGTCACAACGGACATGATACGTTATCAGTGGAATTATTGAGAATAAAAGTCAATAGCATACTTCGCTATTCAGTGCTTTTTCAGGCGCTGCGGTGGGGCCTTACCTCATTTGCCGTGCCTGAAAATTCTATTGAACCTCGACGACGATGGCCCTATTGTCGTCCCCTCAGACCTTAAGCCTCAACGCTTTAGAGCAGGGGTGATGGCTTAATTCCAAAGAGCCGTTTTCTGGGTGATGGCATTGTCGCGGTTTAATCCTTGAGCCAATGCTTTTTAGGTAAATGAGACTTATTCTCATTTGCTTTGATTGTCATGCTCGTTGATTTGGGCTCTCAATAGCGCCAGTTTGCTCTTCAATATCGTGCTCTACTAGTCACACTTAATCATGTCTACACCAACTGTTTCATTTCAAACCGTATCAGGCACCTTTGACGGTCGCCGAGATGAAAATCGCGATCGCATCTTGGCCCCAGAGTTAGTGGAATTTCTGGCTGACGATCAGCCCGGTGCCAGCGTCCTCAACTTTGCCTTTACCGTAGACGGCGACATGCCGCCAGCAGGCGTTGAAGTGGTGCTCAACGTTGACAGCAACTTTGCTGACTACTTTACCAGCCTAGGACGAGAGCCTTTTGGCGGCGGCGGCGAGGTGCTAGGGGCCGTTTATGCCGAAGACGGCGTCACGCCCACCGGCATCCGTTTTCTCCTGACCAGCCCCAATGCCCTGTTTTCCCTAACGGCAGCCCAAACCGATGAGGCCGAAACCGACGGGCCAGAAACGCTCGATTTTTCTCTGGCAGAGGGAGACGGCTACACGATCAATGCCGATGCTCAGGCCTCAACCGTGACCTTCTATGACACCCTGGCGGACGTGCCCGACCTGGGCGATGGGCCACAGGTGGGCCTGACTATTGACCAGACCGCCCTGGTGGAAACCGAGGGCACCGAACTCACCCTCACCTTCGACGTCCAGGGTGACATTCCCGACGGCGGCGTGCTGGTTTATGTGGACAGCGGCACGCGGGCGGCGGTAGGAGAATTTAACGTGTTTGACGCTGAAGTCAGCGGTGGCGTTTTGCCCTCGCCGAACTTTATCGCTAGCGGCTTCTATTTCAACGTTTTGGAAGACAACGCCAGCCTCAAGCTGACGGTGCTTGATGAAACCACGAATCCCCAAATTGACCCCGCAGACGCCGTTGAAGGCATCGAGAGCTTTACCTTCTCCCTGGTGGAAGGGCCAGGTTACACCATTGACCCCGATGCGCCATCTGTGAGCTACACCATTGCCGATGATGTGGATGCGGTTCCCCTGGTCAGCCTCAGCACGGCTCCCGAAGTGCTGATCGAATCTGAGGGGACGGTGGCCATCGTCACGCTGGAGGCGAGTACGCTGCCTGCAGAAGGCCTGGTCGTCACCCTCGACGCCGCCGAAATGATCGAGTTTGATCCGCAAACGCTGACCATAGAAGGAGCCGAGCCGATTAGCGCTACTCCCGACAATACCAGCTTTACCATTCGCATGCTGGAGCCCACCGCGACGGTCAGCATTACCATTGCCGACGATGGCGAAGCTGAGGGGATTGAGACCGCCACCTTTAGCCTGGCCGCCAGCGACGACTATCTGATTGCGCCCGCCGCCGACAGCGGCACGTTTACGATTAGCGATGCGCCGATCGCGCCGCCGCCCACCGACTCAGAGAGTAATGACACGATCGCGACGGCGATTGCTACAGGCCTAACGGCTGACAACCAGCTGGTGACGATTAACGGGGAGCTGGCTCAGCAGCGTAGTCCGGCCGTCGATCGCACCGAAGACGTCGACATGTACTCAGTGGAGCTGGCAGCGGGGGACGTGTTGCGGCTTGATATCGATGCCCGGGCCATCTTCGATAGTTCCGAATCCCCCGACTCGATCTTGCGGGTGTTCACCGCTGACGGTACTCAAGTGGCGCAAAGTGACGATGACTTTGCGCCCGACGAGCTGTTTGGTCCGGGTCGCCAAGATTCCTATGTGGAGTTCACGGCCGAAACCGCTGGTACCTACTATGTGGGCGTCAGCAGCTTTGGGAATGGCGAGTTTGGTTTCACCAACGCGCCCTATGATCCGAACGTCGCCGGTAGCGGTACCGGTCGCAGCTTTGGCCAGTACATCCTCAATATGTCGCTGAACCAGGAGTCAGCGGCGGCTGAGACGGAAATTCCTGATAGCACTGGGGAGGGGCCAACGGTTTCGCTTGCGGCAACCCCTGGCACCTACGACAGCGACGATAACTTGACCGCTAACGCGCTGGTGCAGTTTACGCCCGATGGCAGCGCCTCAATTTTGACCTTGGGGCTCAACGTTGACGGGGCCATTCCAGAAGAAGGGGTGGAAGTTTATCTCACCAGCAACATCGACCTCTCCACGATATTCAGCACCAGCGCCCCTTTTAGCCCCGGCAGTGCGGAAGTGCTGGGGGCGGTTTTCAACGAGGCTGGTGAGCCCATTGGGTTGAGAATCAACCTTTCCAGCAGCAGCGACATTATCAACCTCAACCTTGCTGATCCTGACGAGGCGCCCACCGATGGTGAAGAAACCGTCACCTTTACGTTGGAGCCCGCTGCCGGTTATGTCGTCGGTGCAGACTCTTTCTCCACTACCGTTTACGACACCCTGGCTGACGTCCCGGCGCTGCCGACAGTGCCGACGGTCGGTATCGCCGTGAGTGAGACTGCTCTGGTGGAGTCTGAGGGGAATACCGCTACCCTCACGTTTACGCTGGATACGCCGCCGCCGGCTGAAGGCGTCATCATTAATGTTGACAGTGGCATCCGAGCCGCCCTGGGTGAGTTTGACGTCTTTAACGCCGAAATTGTGGGGGGCAATTTCCCCTCGCCCAACTTCCAGGCTAGCGGCTTCTTCTTCCAGATGACGGAGCAGACCGCCACCATTACCCTGGCCGCATTTGATGAAACCACCAATCCCGACATTCCGGCAGAGGCGGCCCTAGAAGGGATTGAGGAGTTTACCTTCACAGTACAGCCGGGGGTCGGGTATGCGATCGCTCCCGAGGCCAGCGCCGTTACGGTCACCATTGCCGATACCCCGGATTCGGTCGTGCTGCCCCCAGACGACGGTACCGGTGGCGGTGGCGGTGGCGACACTGCCACCATCCCCTTTGAGGAAGAGTTTAACGACACGATCGCCGATGCCATCGATACGGAACTCAGCACCGACAATCTTTCTTTCATCATGCAGGCGGAGATTGATGCCATTCGGGCGACGCGTAACCTGATTGATGCCACTGAAGATGTTGATATGTATGCCTTTGACCTCCAGGCAGGGGATACTATTGCCATCGACATTGACTCCATTCCTTACGAGCTGGACGAGTTTGATCGCCCTCAAGCCGTTGATACGGAACTGCGGATCTTTAACGAGGCCGGGGAGGAGCTGCTGCTGAATACGGAAGCCCCGGCCCCGGGAGAGCTGTTTGAGTCCGGACGGGATGCTTACGTCGAGTTCACGGCAACAGAATCGGGCACCTACTACGCGGGGGTGGCGCTGCTGAGCAACCGCGCCTATGACCCGAATGTTCAGGGCAGCGGCAGCGGGCGCGTGTTCCCCAGCTTTGGGATTAATACGGGCGAATATACTATCGAAGCTACCCTGACCGTAGGCGATGCGGGAACGGACGACCTTTTGGAAGGCACCGACGACAACGACATCCTAGAAGGGTTTCGGGGCAACGACATCATCTCCGGCGGCGGCGGCAACGATATTAGCTTCGGCGGCGAAGGCAGCGATCGCGTGCGCGGTGATGCCGGTAACGATGTCGTCAGCGGCGATTCCGGCAATGACCTGGTGGTCGGCGGCCCCGGTGACGACATCCTGATGGGGGTCACCGGCAGAGACGTACTCGTGGGCGACATGTTCTTTCCCAGTGACGGCAGCGATATTTTTGTCTACGGCAACGGTGACGGCACGGACACGATTATCGACTTTACGCCCGGCGTTGACCAAATTGGTCTGGTGGAAGGAGAACTCACCTTCGAAGACATCACGCTAACTCAGGACGGCACCAGCACTTTGCTGGGCGTGGCTGCAAGTGGCGAAGTGCTGGCCGTGCTCAACGGCGTGCAGGTGTCTGATTTGACGGCAGACAGTTTTACCATCGTGCCGGACGTTTCTGATCCGTCCGAAGCGATCGCGTTCGTCTAAACTCGGTGGAGGTGCCAGGATTTTTAGGTTCTTTGGCGCCTCTCCTCGCCAACCATCGCCAAGCTGCTGCGCAGCCCTTCCTCTGCCCAGCCCTTTAGACGGGCTGCCAGAGGAAGAGCTGGGCCATATGATGTCGGCAATAGAGCGACTTTTGCGTCTCAGGCAGCTTGATCGGGAACTAAAGCCGGGAGGATTTGCTGAGTGCTAGATTGTACCTCCAACTCCAATTACGACCGTCAGCGATCGCATCCCTCGCCAGATTCGGTCAGGGTAAAACTTGCAAAATTTGCAAATTTTGCAGCTCAGGCCAAGCCTTGTTTTCTATCAGCAGTTGCCTATTACCGCTGCCTATTTCTGGCTCCTTTACCGTCGTATATCTGCTGTCTCACTTTCTAGATTGGCAGTGTAGTATCACAGTGCTGTTATTACACTTATAGGCTTGCGTAAATTTACGATTCTCTGGCTGGCTTATCTGATCGCCGAAATCGGCAACTATACAGCGTACTACGCCTTCACCTTCTGGATGTGGGATCAGACCGGCTCTGCCACCGCACTGGCGCTGACCGGCTTCTTTTATCAATTGCCCCGCTTGGGGACGGCTCTGATTGCCGGTATCGTCGTCGACCGTATCCGCCGCCAGTACCTGATGATATTCAGTGAGGTGATAGAGGTCATCTCCACCCTGGTGCTGTTGGGGCTATATGTGACTGGCCATCTCGCCATCTGGCACTTGTATGCTGCCGCGTTGGTTAACGGGGGCTTTGAGAAGTTTGGGCAATTGGCTTACCGCACCTCGATTACCCTGCTGGTAGAGCCGCCACACTATACCCGCGCCAATAGTATGAATGCGGCCATTGGCTACGGAGTGAACATTGTGGCTCCGACGATCGCAGGACTCCTTTATCCCCTTATGGGGTTGGGGAATATTTGGTTGCTCAACTTAGTCACCTATGGGATTTCCATTCTGATCATCGCTCTGCTCCCGATTCCCCAACCGTTACCCGATAACAGCTCACGACCCAAGACATCGAGCCTGCTCGCAGCGGCAGGGCAGGAAGTCACTTTTGGCCTGCGCTACCTGTGGGGGTCTCCCGCTCTGCGGACGCTGCTGGGCGTTACGCTGCTGTTCGCGATCGCCCAAAATATCGGCGGCACCGTTTACAACCCGATGATTCTGGCCCGCACCGACGGCAACTCGCAAGCCTTAGGGGCGACGGCCACCATTGCTGGATTTGGGGGCGTGACGGGAGCCATTATCCTCAGCGTGTGGGGCGGCTTTCGGCGTAATCAGCGGGGTCTGCAGCTCGGTTTTATCGGGGCGGGTCTGGCCAAAGTGGTGTTTGGTTTAGGTCAGGGGCTATCAGTCTGGCTGCCCGCTCAGTTTTGCTCCTCGCTGAATTTTCCGCTCATCAACAGTTCCGAAACAGCCCTATGGATGGCGGCCATACCGCCCAAGGTACAGGGGCGAGTGTTTGCGGCGCAGTCATTGGTCTTTGACGTGATGGGGCTACTGATTGCTCCCTTGGCCGGGGTGATGGGAGATACTCTGTTTGAGCCAGCGATGGCCTCACCGGGGCTAATGCAGTCATTGTTTGCTCCCATTTTTGGCACGGGACCCGGTTCCGGACTAGCGCTGCTGTACGGGTTGAGTGCAGTTGCGATGCTGCTGGTGGGTCTGGTTGGATTTAGGCTGTCGCGGCTGCGCGATCTGGAAAAGTGAACTCGAAGGCGGTCAGGCATATAAGCGATTGAGCATCAAGAGCTGTCCGCTAAAGTTAGAGAGACGTTATGACTCAATACGGCTGTGAAAGTCACCTTGAATTGACGCCAAATGAGGTTAACCAAATTATCAAA
>JBCCNE010000207.1:0-7835 GCA_039026015.1 Cyanobacteria bacterium P01_C01_bin.70
ACAGCAGGGGCAAATTCTGCGACAACCTTAGCCTTTAATCTTGCCGTGAATGATGCCTGTTGCGCTGTCTTTTCTAATTCTCTGATGGCGGCGTGAAGACGACTTTGGGTAATAAGCGTGTTTCGTCAGTGTCGGGGACAAAAGCCCAAGCCGTCATGCCTAAAAAGACTTGATCGGGGCCGTAGACCTGATAGTAAGGGCAGTCAAGGTCGCAATCTCTAAATCGGTAAGGAATCTTCTGGCCCTGCTGCCAGCGTCGGGCCCACTCGGCGGCAAGGTCAATGCGGGGATGATGCTGCAGGGCGATCGCTGGGGCGATCGGCTGATAGGCACCGGCTTCAAGCTGGTTGGCCAACTGCTCTAGGGAAATGCTGCTATCGAGGGTGAAACCACTGCTCTTGGTGCGCTCCAGGGCGGCTAAAGTGCCCCCGGTGCCTAGTCGGGCTCCTAGATCTCTGGCAATTGAGCGAATGTAGGTGCCGGCACCACAGGCGATATCGACTGTCAGTTCAGGAAATTCACCCGGCTGCCATGCCACCGGAGCCAGGTGGTGAACCGTGACTGTCCGTCTGGGAATGTCAACCTCTCGCCCCTTGCGAGCTAGGTCATACAGCCGCTTGCCCTGCACCTGCACGGCGCTGTAGCGCGGCGGCAACTGCTCAATGGTGCCAATGAATGAATTGAGGCCAGCGATCGCCGCGGCCTCCGTCAGGTTAACGGCACCGCGAATCTCACAAATGTTGCCTTCCAAATCATCAGTCGTGGTGGTTATGCCCAAGCGGATGACGGCTCGATAGGCTTTGTCAGACGGCAGAAACTGCAGCAGCCGCGTCGCCCGCCCCAGGGCCATCGGCAAAACCCCCGTTGCCGATGGGTCGAGCGTACCGCCATGGCCCACCCTTTTCTGACCGATAAGCCGTCGCACCTTGGCAACACAATCGTGAGATGTCCAGTTAAGTGGCTTATAAAGATTGAGAAATCCGACTAGCACAGCGAAAAAGACTTAGAGAGCAATATCTGACCCTGTACCTGGCCTGAACGAAAGTGTGCCGCTCTGATATAGCCAGATATTTGCCACGCGATCGCGCTCAGTGGGCGGCCAAAACTATTTTTTGAACTCATGTGGCTAACTAATAATCCAATACAGCATTTCCTGGCCTAGCGAGGTACGCTGATCTGCTTGAGAACAGGGGCGGCCAGTTATTTTTTGTCTCACCAATGGCAGAAACGTTGTGAACCTCATCAAGTTTTGCCCCTCAGTCAGCCACAAGCGCAGGTAAAGCTAGGGTTAACGGTAGAAATTATTTTACCGCCTACTCATCAACTACGCGATCGCTGACGTTGCGGCTCAAACGCTAGTCACCGACCGGGGAACGCAGCCAATCACGAGCCCATTTCCACCGGCAAGGGGCCAGGATATGACTCGTGTTCGACCTCAAAGACGTGCCCATAAAGGCTGGACAGGATTTGCTGACCTTCTTGAGTGAGCTTGAGATAAGCGATCGCATCTTTGATGTAAGGATGCACGGATTGCCAATAAAAGCGCGGATAGTTGCGCCGCAGATCTTCTGGATGGCTATATCCCAGCATTTGATTGACGCCAGTTTCTTCAAACTCGTAGAACAGTGCTGGAATTTTGTGTAAATAGCGCGGATCCGATAGCTGGCCAATGAGGTCTGCTGCCCGCACCAAGCCCGGAAAATTGGTCGTATCTTGATGGTCGGTATCGAGCGGTACCGGAAATCGAGTCAGCTCGATATTGCGCTTGATGGTTTCGGCATCGATGTAGTCAGCGCTGATCAGACTATTGCTGCCAAAGCGCTCCTGCACAAACAGTTTGCCGCGATCGACGTGATAAGGATTAAGGCTAGCATCAGTATGTCCCTCGGGAAACTGCACGGTTTCATCTCCCTTGCCGGTGGCATAGAGTCGCAAAGGAATTACATCCTGACGGCAGATCCCCTTAACGTATCCAATGTCATGGCACACCAGCCCCAAGGTGAAATGCAGCCAATCTTCGCACGACACTCGCCCCTCACGAATGTGTTTGCCCCGCAGAATTTGCTGGCCGACTAGCGTCACAAAAATGGTGTGTTCAACATCGTGGTAAAGCGCGTTGCTGTTGGCAATTGTTTCAACTCCCATGTTGCCCACCCAGGCAATGATGTCAGCATAGTCGGGCTTAAGCCCTCCATAGGTTTGAGAATAGTTGGTTCGCAGTTCAGCCACAAAGGCATTACAAAGAATTTTGTGAGGATTCAGCATCAACTTGGGAGTGCCTTAAGAGTCGATATCGCGTCAGGCTCTTGCTCAGTTCTATCCCATCTGATAAGCACTCAACAAGCTCATAAGAACTCTTTAATTTTTGACCTATCGGCCAAATGTAATGGAATTTGAGGATGACCTGGCCCCGCCGCAGTTTAAGGCCGCAGATTTCACATCCCACTCATCAGGAAAAGAGATTTACGCCAATCGTCCATAACGGGCTGGCGTCAGGATATGGCGAGCATTTCTAGAATAATCGTTCAAGAAAGTGCTAGGGTAGTGAGGAGGTGAAATGATGGCCCGTTCTAAGACATTTAATCCAGAGGTGGCTTTGTCGAAAGCCATGGCGGTCTTTTGGGAGAAAGGCTATGCCGCCACGTCTATGCAAGATTTGGTAGATGCGATGGGCATTCATCGAGGCAGCTTGTACGATACTTTTCAGGACAAGCGACAGTTGTTTTTGCGGGCGATCGCCCATTATCACCACACCGTCGTAGAGTCGGCGATCGCCCATCTAAAAGCGCGGGGCGCCGGCCGTGAGGCAATTGAGTGGCATTTTGAAAATCTGGCTGAGCGAGCGCTTGAGAGCTCGCCACAGCGCGGCTGTCTGGTCACGAATACCCTGGTAGAGCTAGCGGCTCAGGATCCAGAAATCGCCACCATTCTCAAAAAAGGCCTGCAACAGGTCGAAGACGCCTTTTTTCAAGCGCTGGTGCGGGCTCAAGATCAAGGCGAAATCGCTGCTGATAAAGATCTGCGCGCCCTGGCTCATTACCTAACTAGCAGTCTGCAAGGGATACGAGTGATGTCTCAGGTCGATACGGAGCCTGACTCTTTAAGGCAAACGGCCCAGTTAGTGCTCAGCGCGCTGGACTAGATGACTGCCCGCGACAGTTACGCATTGAAGAATACTCAGAATTTTCTCATTTAAAACTCAGATTATTTAAGACTAAGCGTTCCAAAATAAGGATGCAGTTAAGGAGATTCATCCCATGAGTTTGACTCAAGACTTGGCAGATTTAGCGGCGCAGAATGCAGAGAAAATTCCCCAGGAGGCGCAGGCGGTGATGGCCCGTGCCGGAGATGAAATTGCTCAGCTGGGCATTGTAGACAAAAGCTTGAAGACGGGCGATCGCATTCCCGACTTTACCCTCAGCAATGCGATCGGCAATGCCGTTGCCGTAGCTGACCTGCTCAAAGACGGGCCGCTGGTGATTGCCTTCTATCGTGGTGGCTGGTGCCCTTATTGCAATCTGGAATTGCGGGCACTGCAGCAGGCGCTACCGGCAATTGAGGCCGAGGGCGCCAGGCTGGTCGCAATTGCCCCGGAGACTCCAGACAATTCTTTGACGACTCAAGAAAAGAACGAGCTGTCTTTTGAAGTGCTCAGTGATATTGGCAACCAGGTAGCCCGCCAGTTTGGGCTCGTCTTTACCCTGCCGGAGTACTTACGCCCGATTTACCAGGGCTTTGGCATCGATGTGGCGGCCCACAACGGCGACGAAAACTTTGAGCTGCCCGTTGCTGCAACTTACGTCGTGAATACCCAGAGCCAAATTGTGCATCACTTTGTCAACGTAGATTACAAGCGGCGCGAAGATCCTGAAACCATCGTGGCTGCTCTGAAACAGTTGAAGGTTGCTGCGTAGTCCTAGATGCTCTCGGACTACACACCTTATCCTCCAGGGTCCTTGCATATTATGCTCTGGAGGATTTTTGTTGGGTCGAGCACCCGCCAATTGGCGATGCAGGAATGTTGCACATCGACTTTGAACTCAGGCTACAGATGTCGCCGCATGCGGAATTCAGTTCTCACGTCTTTAACTCCGCACACTCTGGTAGCGGTCATGGCGAATATTACTCAACACCTGCTGAATGCCGTTGGTGTCTTCTCCTAGGGTGCGCAACAGGTGGGCTCCGAGTTCCATGGCGGCTTCAAATTCAGGCTGCACGACTTCTCGAGCTCCCATTTGAGCAAGCAGATCAATCTCGCGGTCGGTGTGGGAGCGCGCGATGACGTCGAGGCGCGGCGATCGCATCAGCGCGCGCTGCAGCAATAGGCGCGTACTGGCCGGGTCGGGTAGGGCGATCGCCAGCGCCTTGGCCCGACTTAGATGGGTCTTGTCGAGCACCTGTTCCGCATCAGCGTCGCCGTAGATGTAGGGGATACGACGATTTCGCAGCTTTTGGATAGCCGCTTCACTGTTTTCAATCACCAGCACCCTATAGCCTCGATTTAGCAAAATATTGACGATGACCTGACCAACCCGGCCATATCCAGCCACGATAACGTGGTCGCTCAGCGCCTCGGGAACCGAGAGGAGCTGTGGTTCGGCCTGTTGACTCAGCCAGCGATCAAAATAGGGAATTTTTTGCAGTAATTGGGTCAGCCAGGGGGCGCTGTTGATCCAGGCGGGGGTAAGCACCAGCGTAATGGCCGTAGTGCCTAACAGCAGCAGATACTGCTGCTCGTTAATCAGTCCTAAATCAAGCCCCTGCAGCGACAGCACAAAGGAGAATTCGCCGATTTGATTGAGCCCTACACTCACCAGCAACGCCGTCTTAAAGGAATAGCCGAATCGCAAAATTACCGGCAAAATAATCATCGCTTTGCCCACCATCACAATCGTCACCAGGCCAAAGATGACAATCCAGTTGTCCAGCAAGACTTGGGGATCAATCAGCATGCCTACCGAGGCAAAAAAGAGGCAGGCAAAGGTATCACGCAGAGGAAGGATACGCCCTAGCGCCTGTTCGGAATAGTCCACTTCGGCCACCATCAGCCCAGCGACAAACGCCCCCAGCTCAATTGAGAGGCCGAGGGTTGAGGTAATCCAGGCGATGCCCAAACACAGCGCGATAATGGTCAGCAAAAACAGTTCCTGGCTTTCGGTGGCGGCAACCGTGCTCATGAGGCGAGGGACGCACCAGCGGCCAATGGCGCTGGCGCCGCCCAAAAACAAGGCGAACTTCAGCACCGCAACCACAAAGACCAGCCAAAAGCGATGGGGCTGGTCGAGGGCTGGCAAAAACGCCAGCATCAGTCCCAGGGCCAGGTCTTGGGCAATCAGCAAGGCCAGCATCAGTTGACCGTGGAGGGCCGCGATTTCCCCTCGCTCGGTCAAAATTTTGAGCACAACAGCGGTTGATGATAGGGCCAGCACAAAGCCCAGAAAGACGCCCTGCAGCAGTGAAGTCGCCAGTCCAACCGCCAACGAAATCCCCATAACCAACAGCGTGGTGAGGCCCATCTGCAGCAAGCTGCCCTGGAGGGCAATTTTTTGCACCCGCCGCAGTTCTGCCAAAGAAAACTCGACTCCCAGGGCAAATAGGAGAAAAGCTACCCCGATTTCAGCCAGGTCTTCGATTTGTTGGATATCGTTGAGCAGCCGAAAACCCGAGGGGCCAATGAGCAAGCCAGCGGCCAGATATCCCAACAGCGCGGGCTGCCGCAGGCGATTGGCGATAAAGCCGCTGACGGCAGAGGCGCCCAGGGCGACAGCCAAATCAAGTACAAACTGATGTTCAGAGGCCACTGTATAATTCAGTCCTTAGCTTTTGCGATCAATAGGCGCCCGCAGCTTTGGTCGATTGAGCTGAGGGCCGATAGTACGGAAAGATGGCCTTAGCCCATCAGTATGCTGCATTTGCCCCCTTAAATTTTGCAATTCTGACACTAATGGCGAAATCAACGTTTAGAAATGTTGGCTGTAGCATGGCGGTTTTTAGCTCTCCGGTTCCTGATTCTGGAAGAGCAAGTGCTTGGTCTCTCGCAAAGCTAGGAATTAATGGGACTTTGAGTCCTTTCATGACATAGCAAAAGACTGGGCCAGCAGCCCCAATTTTGGAGGACTTTGACTTCAGAGCTTCCCGAATTTAAAGAGGGTAGAAGGGCTAAACCAGACAGTGTAAAATCAATCGCCAGATTTGAGTGGTCGCATAGTTTCGTCTGCCCCTTGAGATTAGACAACGCCCTAAAAACTAGACGGTTGACTCCGATGGCGTCCTCGTGAATTCCAGCATTGGCGCATCCCCGAAGCAAGTATAGGAATCTCATTTCTCATGATTGTCTCCATCCCTGCCGTTCCCCCCGAAAAATCGTGCAGTTTTCTAAAGGTCTTCTATAATCTCGGCAGTTTGATGTTGGCGCTGTTGACGCGATCGCGGCGGGCGTTGCCCCTAGGGCACATTATCAATGTAGTGCTAGAAACCCGGTGTGCTGCCCGTACCAACTGCCTCAGCTAGAGGCTGCAAACTTTACTGCTGTAGCCTTGGGGAGTTGAATAATGACAGCCCCCAGACCTGACTGCCCATCATCGCGCTGCCGTCATCGTCCTCCAGTTGTCTAGTTGTATGACCTCTCGCCCGCCATATCGCTTGTCTCAGCGCACTTTTTGGCTGGCGTTGCCGCTGGTCGGTTTCATGGGCGGTTTGGTCTTAGCGGGGGGGGCGCATCTGGTACAGCAGCGGGCCTGGTTGGGCTCGGCCAGCCGGAATGTTGCCTGTGGGCTGCTCACTCATCTGGCAGCTGGCGGGACAAGCGTTATGCTCCATCACTGCGACTCGGCAGAGCGCGTGGAGCCTCTGCGATCGCCCTGGACAGAGACCCACGAGGCCCTCACTCAGGGACTAGACTTCTTGGCCTCTGCGCCCGACTACGATCAGCTGCGATACCCCGTCACGACGCTTCCCCCTTTTCAAACCGCAACCGGGGCGCCCTCTTCTCCCGAGCTTCAACAGATCGTGGACGAGGCCGTGCGGCAGGTGGCGGCTAAAGGGCTGCCGACTGAGGCGCTCTCCCTCAGCCTGGTGGACTTAACAGGCGACTGCTGCGACTACGCCGCCTACCAGGATCAGCAGCCCCGCTATCCGGCCAGCATGGTGAAGCTGTTTTGGCTGGTGGCGCTGTACGGGCATTACGAAGCGGGCACTTTGCAGCCCGACGTCGATGTCGATATCGACGATGAGGAACTGATGGCGCACTATTCCAACAACGGCGCGTCTAGTCGGATTGTGGATGCGCTGACCCAAACGGAATCTGGAGAGTTGCTGGCCGGCGCTGACTGGCAAACCTGGCTGGCGGCTCGCCAGAGCCTCAACACCTTTTTTTTGCGGGCTCACTATCCCGATCTCAACATCGCCCACAAGACGTTTCCAATCCCAGATTTGGGCCTGACAGAACGCGGCGGTCGCGATCACCAACTGGCCGATAGCGCCGCCATCCCCGACACAGAGCCGGCCCTGACGCGCAACTATTTGACCACCCAGGCGCTGGCTCGTCTGCTCTACGAAATCGATACGGGGCAGGCGATTTCTCCCACCTGGAGCGATCGCATCAAGCAGCATCTGCGGCACAGCACCGACCCCGCCGTCTGGCAGCGGGAAGACCCTAATGCGATCGCGGGCTTTTTTGGCGAATATTTGCCCCCCGATGTGCAGCTTTTTACCAAGCTCGGCTTTACCTTCGATGATGGCCGTCAAGAGGCCGCAATTATTGCCTCTCCCGATAATCAGACGCGCTTTGTGTTGGTCATGTTTGCCAACGATGCGGTTTATTCCTACCAGGATGA
>JBCCNE010000208.1:0-7819 GCA_039026015.1 Cyanobacteria bacterium P01_C01_bin.70
CACGCCAGGATTCTGATGCCGCCTATTCTAAAACAGCAGTGCCTTTAAGGGACCGGGCGTCGGCAGAACAATCAAGATCAAGATCGTCAGAGCCACCAGCCCAAGCAGATCGCGCTTGTCGTCAAGCTCACTGACATCATTGAGGGCCGGCTCATCGATGGCGGGGATGAAGAACAACAAAATGGCCCAGATAAACAATTCAATATGCACGAGGGTGAGTCCCAGCACTAAAAAGCGACAGACCTGACCAATAATGGCGCCATTGCGCTGACCATACATGGCGTGAACAATGTGTCCCCCATCCAGTTGACCAACGGGCATGAGATTAAGGGCTGTGACGACCAGCCCTAAACAGCCTGACACAGCCACTGGGTGCAGATGTATGGCGTCGTTTAGCCCCAGTTGGCTGCCCAGGGCCAGCTTACTCAACAAGGCCAACGCGATAGACGCTCCTGGATCAAGCGCTTCAAAATTCAGCAGGCTGGCATCTTCGGGCATGCCTACAATCTCGGAGTTGGCCAGTCCCCAGATTAAGAGTGGTAAGGCGACGACCAGTCCAGCCAAGGGACCAGCGATGCCGACATCAAATAAAGCGCGCCGATTCGGTACGGGCGATCGCAGTTGAATAAAAGCTCCAAACGTTCCTAAGAAGGTAGGAATCGGAATGAAATAGGGCAGTGTCGCTTTCATCTTGTAGCGCCGTGCGACAAAATAGTGCCCCGATTCGTGCAGGCCCAAAATCAACATCAAAGACAGTGCATAGGGTAGTCCCTGCAAGAGTAAGGTCGGGTCGGTCCGCAGCGAAGCTTGTGGATTGCCAGCCAAAGCCGTGCCGACCCAGGTGGTGGTGAACAAAGTCACCACAAATAGACAGAGTGCCAGGCCAGGACGAGCCAGCTTTTCAGGCTGCTTGGACGGTGCATTGGCTTTCTTGCGCTCGGGATTAGGCACCAGTGCGAAAAAGGGCTTACCGTTTAGACCTTCTTGAAATACGACCAAGAAACGCTTGCCAAAATGGGTTTCGATATTTTCCCGTACAGTGTTGTAAGCCACAGTGGGAGAAGAGCGCAATTGACCCTTGCAAATCAGTGCTTGAGGGCGGTACTCAATATCTTGCAAATAGTAGACTGACCAAGGGAAACAATGCTGAATGGTAGCCTCTTCTTCTTTTTCCAGGGGAGGAATGGCCGCTTTTTCGGCAGCGGCCTTAACGGCTTCGGCAGCAGCCTGTTTAACCGTAGAGTTTTCTTTTCTGGCCGGCTGTGGCAAGCGCCCCCACTGAATCAACATCCAGTACAGCACCGGGCAGATGATAAACAGCCCTAGCAAAATACCAATCGGAAACGGCTCATCTGAGCGATCGCTAATGCTCCAAAACGTCAAAACAAACGCTGGAATCATCATGACTAGCCACAGCATCCAAGTGGGCGTGCGCGTCAAATCAGCAACGCTTTTCTTCACAACGTAATAAGTAAAGATGCTGAGCAGCAGCAACAAAATCATCATTAAAGAAGGATTCCCGCTTGTCTAACGTTAGGTAAGCCGTGACCAAATATTAAGATATAAGCCCTAGCAGCTTGCGACAATGACTCAACCCATCATGTGTATCTCTATTGTACTTTGACGACGGATACAGCGTTTCTGAAACTAGTGAAGGCCAAAAATAGCCTGAAACCATTGTAATCAGCTTGAGTGGTGCAACTCACTAGATCAGGAAATGCTGTGGCACCATTTAATGTGTAAAGTCAATAAATGCTGACCACTGGCATGGTACGGTGAGAGACTGTTGATCAAAGATCTCCTGGCAAGTGGGTCATGATCGCGTTCAGGACCCGGTGTTTGTTGGTCGAGTAACGATTTTGTCTGCGAAACCACCCCGTCAGATTTTAGAAGGGGTTTATGCCTTTTCCCCCAATCGTGCCACCCTAGGCGGCACGGCTTATTTCTGTTTGGCCCAGGATGAGACGGGGCAAGCTGCTAATCTCCTTATCGACGCGCCCGCCCACGAGCCAGAAATATTGCGTTTTATTAACGATCGCGGCGGTGTGCGATATTGGGCGATCACTCACCGCGGAGCCAGCGGCGAGGCCAAAGTGCTACAGGCAGTGCTCCACTGCCCAGAAATTTTGGTGCAGGAGCAGGAAGCTTATCTGCTGCCAGAACTGCCTGGTTTAGTGGCTTATGGCGATCGCTACGTCCTTCCTTCAATAGGAGAGATATTCTGGACGCCGGGATTCTCGCCCGGTTCGGCCTGCGTGTACCTGCCGCAGCAAGGAGGCATTTTATTTACCGGACGGCACCTACTACCGGATCGCAATGGTCAGCTAAAGCCGCTGCGATTTTCCAAAACCTTTCATTGGCCCCGGCAGCTACGCCAGATCAAGCGCTTGCAACAGCGGTTTACTGCCGATTCACTGGCCTACATTTGTCCGGCTGCAAATACGGGCTTTTTGCGTAGTCGGGCGGTGGTCGAAACGGCCCATGCTCAATTACAGGCAATTGACGTCGCGCAACTGTTGACTGCACCGGCGCTGCTGTAAAGTACTCTGATGCTGGGTTTTGAAGCGCTGCTGATAATGCGATTAAATTTCCCGGGTATCGAGAGGCAAGAAGGCCGTTAGCACGTCGTTTTGTTCAGAACGCTGTCGCAAAGTCAGCTTACCGCCGAGCAGTTCAAAGAGATTTTTGGTCGCATCCAAATTGAGGCTGACGCCTCCGGTCTCAGGCACGACGCTGAGCAGTTGACCGACGGCTTTGAGCGGTGGTCGACGAACTGCAGACTGTCTAGTATTGGGACATTTGCCGTTAAGAGACTCGGATTCAAACTGTAGCTTTAGCTGATGTCCAGCGAGCATTACATCCATATGGACATGGCTGTGGGGCGGCAAACACTGAATAAACCACTCCACTACTCCAGTCAACACTTCATTCAGCAGCGTTGGGTCACTCGTAACCCGAGGCAGGTCAGGCGGCAGATTGACGTCAAGTTGGAGATCGCGACGCTGAGCTTGCTGCTGCCATCGAGGAATGGCGTCAGTAAAAATTTGGCTGAGGGCAATCGAGGTCAAGGCTGAACGGGGGCGATCGCGTTCAGTCGTCTCCAACTCAACGGCCTTGAAGATTAAGTTGAACCGATCAATTTGCTGCGTGCATTCGGCATCGATGCGACTGAGCCGTTTTTTCACATCAGCAGACAGGTCTCGACGACGCAGCAGCGATCGCGTCAGGGTGCGAATAGTCGTTAACGGCGTGCGAATCTCATGCGCCATCGCCTGCAGCAGCTCAGTTTCCTCCCCTGTGGAAATGGGCGTGTTGCCATCTGTGGACATTGCCGACAGAGTTTGAAAAGACTGCTGCTGATCGACTTGAGGATCTTTAGTCGAGCTTGGCCAATGAGTAAACCGCAGTCGTCCCCGTTCTTCTTGAGCCTGCCACTCAGCACTCTGACGATGGGGCAAGTTGGCTACCAAAGCCTGGGCAAAGCGGGTAATCACCCGATAATCAGGAGGTGACATTACTGCGGTTAGACAAGCATCGAGGCGGTTTACACTAGCATTGGCTGAGCTGGCAATCTGCGCTCGGATATGTTGCCAAAGCGTCATCAACACTTCGGGGTCGAATGAGTACTGTAGGCAAGGGCGGCCGCCGGTCGGGTGCCCCAAAACCAATGCCACACTCAGTGCCGGACTGGCAATCAGGCAAAATCGCTCGGTCAACAGAGGATTATCTAAAGCCAAGGGCAAAATTTGCATGCCCATCAGAGATGGCGGCAATTCCTTCTGTTCGGCCGGCAACAAGGTTCGCTGCCCATGCAGCGCGTCAGCTAACGGCTGAGGCGTGAGCACCCAAGACTCGAAGCGATGGCCAAAGTCGGCTTCATTAAGTACGGGTAACGGCCCGGAAACCGCAATCCCAGTTGGATTGGCTAGCTCGTGGGTCGCTGGTGCCGTGAGCCGGGGCAGCGTCGGCAGGAGCGTAGTTAGAGCGGCGATCGCTGCACGCCATTCAGCTTCAGCTACTAAACCCGCATTTTTGCTCGGCAAACTATTGGCGCCCAGGCAAGCTGCCTCTGAGAACCCTTCTGCACTGCATAGCAAATCACTCAAACGAGTTTGGTTAACCGCTGCCACAATAACCTCCCGAGTTGACTGGCTGTAGGCTCGGTTCAATCCTGTTGGCCAGCAAATTGCCTAATAGCTAGAGAGTACTCGAAAGGCGGGAAATTTCGTTAGGTGTAGAACCGAACGCGGTCGAGCGGGTTCCTAGCCAAACCAATGAGACGGAGACGGACCCAAGCCGCTGGCGGCATCTTGAACGGTGGTTTCCCAGGTGCTGCGACGAGCCATCAAATGCTGCAGCCCCTCATCAATCAATTCATCCATCTGGCGCTGCTGAGCGGGTGAAAAGCAGCTGATGGGATTGTCAATTGAGTCGTGGTAGGACTGATCGGTTGCGACATAAAAAGCTGGCATGCGGCGCAACACATAAGCAACCAGCTTTGCTTCTAAGGCAGAGGAGGCGGTTGATAAGGGATGCGATTTTGCGGGAGTATTTCCCAGAATTTCCTTCACTTTATGGGTAATCACTGGCAGGGTGAGATTCACGATTGCTTGAGTCATTTTTATCAACCTCAAAATACTGCTCAAAACCCAAAGGCAACCTGGCAGCCGACGCCCTGATGCTTAACCACTCAACTCTGCAAAAGCCCTAAATAAAACGATCAGCGGGCATGAGTCTGCCGTTCGCCTCAGGAAAAACAATTGATTTCAGACAACAAAGTTATCGCCGCAGCTGATGCACAAGTCCCCTGCTGCTTTGAGCAATAGGGAATGTTAAATCTAATCACTCCAAACCTCAAAGTAGTTAGCCAGACAGGGAATTTCACTGTGCCAGCCCTACTAAAAACCACACGCTTTTTTGATTTCAGCAAATCCTCAATAGGACTTGATCAACGCCATGACTCCAGGTAAAGACACCAGTCTTCGGGCAGCTAGCCTCTAATTAGCTCGTCAAGCCAAGAGAGGAAGTATCGTCTTTACAAAGGGCTCATTTGCGATCGCACTCTATACAGCCTGCGAATTTCTGTTCACACTCTAGAAAGAAGCTCTAATCTCTTCAAAGAAGAATTGCTTTTATTCGTGATTCTCTACAGAACGACACCTAAGTTAACTGATGCAGGAGTGGCACAGACTGCTGCATCGGTCTTTGAAAAGGCCCTGATCATAAGGAACTTTGTTTGCTTCGCGGCTAATACCATTTCTCCGGAATAGCACTACAGATCGGAATGGAGAGCTTTGGGAGCAAGAGGGCTGGGTAACAGGATGTGTAGCCAGAGTTTGGAGAATCTGTATAAAGCCTACCTGAGAAGGCAAAATTCTAATTGGTCAATTGGTCAATTGGTCAATGCCCTAAGGGCTGACATCTTGCCTGCAAACGCGCCGCTCTCAAGGCAAACGTAAACCTACGATGCACTCGCGCCGCACTTCTATTCGATTACTTTAATCTCTGGTGAAAAATTAGTCTTGGATAGTCGGTGTTAAGCAATCGATAGTTTTCTTCGAGGTAACTTTTGAGGCGCTGCTGGGCTACTGGATAATCCGCTAAAAGGTCTCTTCTCTCTCTATCAGCGACGATTAAAACAGGTTCTGCATCAAGAATCTTCTGTAATTCTTTTAAGGTGGAGCTATGCTCGCCGTGCCAGGCTTTTAGTAAAAATTCCTTATTCAGGCTACTAGGATGCACTGCCGAGGGAATAACTGGCTTTGTATCAGTGAGCCAGTAAGCTAAATGGTTTGTCTGTATCCAAACTGGAGCCTTAGTGGGATTAAATTGCTCGATGACAGTGGCAATTTCGAATGAAATGCCGTAAAAAGGCGTGCCGTTACGGATATGGTTTGCAGCCACAAGCTGATATTGCAGAAACACGTGAGAGCCAATAATTGCTAGAGCCAGAAAGAATATTATGCGGAGGCGTTTTGCTATTCTAGGCACATGGTTCCTGCGAATAAGTAAAGCCTGTACCTGAGGGGCAATTAGCAAGCTAATTGGAAATAAAAGCTGAATATTATAGTGTCCGTAAAAATTGCCAGATTGCAGGATAGAGAACTCGATGCTCAGCAGATATATAAAGGCCAATATGTAGAAGCGTCGCTGCTCAACGCACAAGGATTTGAAATGTTTGACAAGCTTATATCCACTCATGCCTAAGGCATAAAAGGTGATAAGGCTAACCAAAGATAGCGAGATCGAAACTCTGCCTAGTAGAGTGGCTCGCACTGTATGTGATATTTGGGAACTCAGAACTGATAGAGGCGTTTTTTGGCTGCTTGAAAAGCTAAGAGCAGCCTCAATCATGCCACTGTAGAGAATATCTAATTGGCGTGTGAATAGATATGGAGTAATGACGCCTCCTAAAATACATAAGCACCCAAAACTAAAAAAAGAAAACTGCTTTATTTTAGTTTTTAGCGTCGTCTCTTTTTGAAGCAAAACTGTTATGAGAACATAGCCGCCTAGACAGACTAGGGTATAGGCCAAATTTAATCTGATCATGGCGGCTATCGTCATTAAGCCGCCCGCTGCAAACAGGCTGAATTTCTGTTGGGGCCGCAGCAGGAGGAATGCAAAAGATGCAGCCATCGGCAATAGCGCTACCTGTTCAGATAGCACCGCCTGTCCTTTCTCATTCAGGTTGATGAATAAAATTAGGGCTAATCCGGTAACCAACCCTGTTTGATGCCCCCAAAATTTTCTAACGCTGAGATAATTTAGAAAAGCCGCTGACGCAATCCAGACTGAGCCAATTAGCCTAACCCCAAATAGCGATTGACAACCCAAAATAAGAAAAGCAGAGAAGCCGTACCATAATCCCGGAGGCTTATTGTCAAGCCATAACGTATACGGCAGATGGCCGTCTAAAACAGATTGTCCCAGCAGAAAAAAAGTGCTTTCGTCCCAATCAATATCTGCTTTAAAGAAATAGGGCAGTCTCGTGAGGATTGTGACTGCCAAGATGCCGAGGAAAGCTTTTAGGGCATCCCGTTTTGACAGTGTTGCATGGAAGCTTGTTGGGGCCATTGGGCATTGGTCAATAGGTCTGTCATCGTATAAAGACGATAGGGCTTGGACGGAACGGTGGCGACACAGCAATGATGGCCTATTCGATCGCAACAGCCGTTTGCAGCCACTGCTCGATCGCTTCGGCCAACCCCGCGGCCAGCTCAGCTTGGGCACTGGGATCAGTAATCCACTCGAACTCGTAGGGATTAATCATAAAGCCCAGCTCTAGCAGTACGGCAGGGGCCACGGTTGGTCGAGCCAGGGCTAGATTGTTCCAATAGACGCCGTAGGAGGGGCGATCGAGCTCACGCACCAGATAGTTGTGCAAATACTCTGACAGATGGTGGGCCTGAGCGTGATACCAAAACATGCCGACCCCGGCCGTATTGAGCGCGTCGCCGGCGTCGGGCAAGGCGTTGTAGTGGATGCTGAGCGCTAGGGTCGGCTCTACCTGATTGATAATATCGACGCGATCTCCGGGGAATAGATCATCGTCCCCTTCGCGCGTCATGACGACCGTCGCGCCTCGGGCTTCTAGCTCGTTCCGCAGCAGTTTTGAAACAATTAAATTGACATCTTTTTCGGGGTAGCCGTTGGGGCCTCGGGCTCCTAGATCATTCTCGCTGCCGTGACCCGGATCAAGCAGGATGGTGGTTCCTGTGAGTGAGTCGTCCGCCAGCCTGGGGGGATGCCTTAGCGACAGCACCAGCGTGGTGCCCTCGTAGCGCACTTTATAGCCCCACTGCTGGGACGTGCGGAA
>JBCCNE010000209.1:0-7808 GCA_039026015.1 Cyanobacteria bacterium P01_C01_bin.70
CGGGGGGTCTTTAAAACTCCAGAAGCAGCATTCTCGTCTGCACTTTGGATTTCTTCCGGATGTCATCCGATGTTTCCAGTACAAGGGAATGGTAGATGCACCCTGATTTGTAGCCCTCGGTCTTGCGATCGAGGGCTTTTTATTTGCCCAAAATCTTTTACGCGGAAACTAGCTCTGAAGCAATCCCTAGACCTTACTAATGGCCGATGACGTGATCTGCCACTGTCACCCCAATACCTAGTCAACAGCGCAATGTCTAAAAATAGTGCCAAGAATATTCCGAAGTCACTAAGTAGAAGTTGAATCCGAATTATGGCCCCTTACCCCTCCAAAGTTTGGCAGTAATCGGATTCGACATCCTCCCAGCATTGGAAGAGACAGGAGGCTTATGCATCAGTCCTGTAGAAGTGACTATTTCAGCTATCAAAAGGGGGCAAAAAGACTCACGTCTCTTAGATACCCGACAAGCAAAAACGATACACTGACCACGGCGGGTTGTTCATTTTCCTCTGCCTTTCTCGTGCGCAGGCTGTCGGTATTCTTACCGTTCCTGTGAGTAAATCCGAAGGCGATCGCCGCCAGGAAAATGTTTATCCTCGCTAAGTCAAAGTCGTCGTTTCCCAAGCCATGTCAATTATTCCGCCTATCTCTATTTTGCTCGTGACCGCTGACCAGTTGCCCAAGAACTTTACAGCGGAAAAAAGTTGGATCGAGGCAATGGGATTCAAGGCCGAACCGGGGACTTTTTGCCTGCTGCCTGGAGCCAAGCAAACGCTGTCAAAAGTGCTCGTGGGGCGACCCAAAATCCTCGACATGTGGACACTTGGCCTTTTACCGCTGTCCCTGCCACCCCACCGCTATGAACTTATCAGCGACCTCACCCGTGAAGAAGCCACGGCCCTGACCCTAGGCTGGCGACTAGGGCAATACAAATTTAGCCGCTATAAGCAAGCAAAACCGGGGGCGATCGCTGAACTCATCCCCCCCGACAACGCCGACACCGACTACATCGAAGCAGTTGTTGAAGCGACGCTGCTCGCCCGCGATTTGATCAATACCCCCGCCAACAATATGGGGCCAAATGATCTAGAAGAAGCCGCTCGCATTCTCTCAGTCACCTATGACGCCGAACTATCCGTTACCAAAGGCGAAGCCTTAGAAGCCGAAAACTACCCGATGATTTATGCCGTAGGCAAGGCTAGCATCTCAGCGCCACGTTTGATTGACTTGCGCTGGGGCGATGTGGATGCGCCCAAAGTTACCCTTGTGGGCAAAGGCGTCTGCTTTGACTCCGGGGGTCTCGATCTTAAGCCTGCCAAAGGCATGTTGATGATGAAAAAAGACATGGGCGGCGCGGCCCACGTTTTAGGCCTCGCCACCCTAATTATGAAGCTTGACTTGCCCGTGCGCCTGCGCGTGCTGGTGCCAGCGGTAGAAAACAGCGTGGCCGGCAATGCCATGCGGCCGCTGGACATCCTCAACACCCGTAGAGGCATCACCGTCGAAGTGGGCAATACCGATGCCGAGGGCCGCTTGATTCTCGCCGATGCGCTGTGGGAGGCCAGCAGCGAACAGCCCGAACTCCTGGTAGATTTTGCCACCCTGACGGGCGCCGCCCGCGTCGCCCTGGGTACTGAGCTACCCGCTTATTTCTGCAACCAGTCTGCCATCTCTGAAGCGCTGGATACCGCCATGGCCATGGCCACTGACCCCATGTGGAACCTGCCCCTGCACGCTCCCTATCGCGACATGCTCAACAGTAAAGCCGCCGATATTTCAAACATTTCCAGCGGCTCCTACGGCGGAGCCATTACCGCCGCCCTCTTCCTACAAGAATTTGTCAAACCCAACACGCCCTGGATTCATATCGACGTCATGGCGTGGAACCTCCGCAGCCTCCCCGGACGCCCCGAAGGTGGTGAAGTTATGGGCATGCGCGCCATCTTCGAGCTAATCCGGCAAAAAATTGCTATTCCTAACGATGCCTAGCCCCCTTGATAAGGTGGACTAGGCTATCCTGACGCTGTCGAAATAGGTGACATTCCAGACCTGATATTTGGTGTCGTTGGCTGCCGTTAAGGACACGACCTGTAGAAAGAGCATCCACTAAATTGATTGATAAAACGCTTGGTCAGAGGTCGCCGAGTTTAGAGTTTGACTGCGTATCCCTACTTTGACAGAAGCGATCGCGGTTTTGGAAAGTGTAATCGCGCTAGCAGTCAATAAAACAGTGATTTTGATCTACTCTACTTTCAGAGACTGACTGATAAGACGCTATGACGCAGTTTGATTCATCTACGCTTCAGGCCCGCAATCGCCTGATTATCCTGTTTGTCATCTTTTGCGCTCTGGATGCCGTGCTGGTGTTTTTGGCAAAAGATTTGTGGGCGATCGGGCGCATCGCTTTCACAATTGTAGTGATGGCGTTTGTGTTGCAGGGTCGCCGCTGGGCCAAGTGGCTTTTAATTGTTCTCTGTGGCCTGCTGGCGTTTGCGTTGGTGGCCCTACTGCTGCTTTTAGGCTCTGAGCTTTCAGCCATTTTGACCGTCGGCAGTTGGATTATGATTGCGCTTAGCCTAGCGATTCCGGTCTACTTAATCACGAGCCGAGAGCTGAACCGCTACTTCTCGCAGCAGCGCCAGCTTCGACGCGGACAGGCAGAATAATATCCACACCTCATAAACCCGCTCCGGCTCTAAACTCTCTCGAGCCCTTTGGTCAGAATTGTTGAGAAAAGAGCGATCGCTATTCCCAAAACTGACCAAGCCATAAACCGAGTTCAGCACACGCCAGGCCCAAGACAGCACTGCCGAACACGTAAAGCAGGGCCCGTAGACGTTGCTGACTGCGATGTAGTTTAACAGCATCCAAAATATAGGTTGAAAAAGTGGTGTATGCCCCTAAGAACCCCACTAGGAAGAACTGCTGCCAGGGCAACGCTAGTCTAAAGGTGGATATTGCTGCCGCCCCAGCGCCAATTGCCAAGGCCCCAGTGAGATTAACAAACAGAGTGCCGTAAGGAAAGCGATTGCCTAGCCGCTGGAGCCAAAACAGCGAGCAATAGTAGCGGCTAAGAGCACCTAAAACAGCCCCTAAACTAATGGCGATCGGCGTCCAATCCATGTTCTGCTCAAAAAACGTAACTGCACATCGAATTTGGCCCCTTAAGGGAAAAAACGTAACTTTGCTTGCCTCAAAGGAACCAGAGTAAGTCAGCCACTACGAAGCCCTTGACATCTACCGAGCACAGAGTTACTGGCTGCTGCTATCCGCAGGTCACTGGCGCCTTTACTCACGGTGCGTTGGCACCATATTCTACGGCGCATCATCGGAGGATGGGGGGTCGTCGGGGGCAGACGGCGGTGGCGCGACATAGGTAACCAACTGACAGTCTCCTTGCGGTTTCCCCGATAGTTTTCGCAAGCAGTAAATTAACAGTCCCCCCACAACGGGCACCGCAGGCATAGCAATCAGCCACAATCGAGAAGGTGCAGCAATAACAGCATCAGACTTTGGGGGTGGTTCAGCGGCAGAATCTGCAGGCACTGGCGCCAGCAAAGTGGTGGTTGCCTCAGGTGGGACCATGTTAAGAACAGTCGGCAGGGCCGGCCCCGTCGAGACCGAAGCAGACGCCTCAACACTGACAGAGTCTGGCGTAGAAGTTGCCGCGATCGCCCCACCATCTCTAAGAAATAAATTGCCTCCGTTAAGGCTCACTATCCCCAGCATCAGTAGACCAACTCCACCTGGCCCCAGCCAACACATGACGCTGCCGACAGCCAGCTGTGGAGCGTCCCGTTCAGGATTTGTCGTGGGCGATTGAGATCGCTGCTTGGGGTTTCGAAAATGCGTCATCGAACTGCAGACTAGCCCATCGCTGCTCAAATATTTTAAGAGCAGAGTTTGGAATGCGAAGTTAGGAGTAGGTAACAAATAACAAGTAATCGGCGACAGGAACTCTGGGAGCATTTTCAACTTGCGTGGAAATTCTGGCCTTAAATCCGAAAAGTTCAGGATTTTAGCCAGTCAAAGATGATTTGCTAAACTTGCTGGAAATCTTGTTACCTATCCACCCTGATACTGCTCTCACCGCCCCAAGCCCTCTGGCCAGGCTGCCAAAAATCCGTCCACTTATCCACCTCTCACACCGGAAATACCCATAGCCACAGCGGCAAGGTCAGCAGCAGCAGTGTTGAACTCACCCCTAAGCAGGTCACGGCGAGGTCGCGGTCAAGGTCAAAGGTTTCTGTTATGACCAGGGTGGCAAAAGCGGCAGGCATCCCTGCCTGCAGCACGATCACCAAGCGGGGTGCGCCGCTGACGCCAAAGAGGGTCAGCAGCAGGCCCACCACAGCCGGCGTAATTATCATGCGAATCATCGTTGCCAGCAGCGCCGGGCGAACCCGATGCCAGGAACGCAACTGCTGGAGCCGCATGCCCATCAGCACCAGCGACAGCATCACCATTGACCAAGCAAAGCCCCGGAGGCCCGTATCTAACCAGTCCGGAAACGGTACTGGTCGCAGCAGCAGCCCCAGGGCAAAGGCTGGCAGCGTGGGCGATCGCAGCAGCGCAGTGAGGCTTTGCCATCCTGGCGAGAGCGATCGCGACTGCCCAATGCCCCGACCATAATAGGCTCCAATCATGGCTCCCAAACCGTAAGCTGCAAACACCGTGCCCAGTAGATCGTAAAATACTGCCCAGCTAAAATAGGTGATGCCCAACTGCGGCAGCAATAGAATAATCGGATAGCCAATATAGCCTGTGTTGCCCACCATCGACACTAGCAAAAAAGCGCCTTTAACGGTCAATGGCCAGTTGACCGCATATCGTTGAAGCCATCCCCAAGCCAGCGCCAGGGCGACGCCAAAAGTCACCCAAGCCATCACCGGCGCAATCCAGACGCCGCCGGTCAGATCGGTCTGTCGCAAAAAATGGATCAGGCTGCCGGGCACTCCTACCCAAAACAAGAACCGCCCCAAATAGCTGGGCGCAATCTGCTGCCAGGAGCGCTGCTGAAGTGATCGCGGCGGCCCCCATTCCAGCCAAGCACTGAGCAAAATACCGATTGCTACGCCGCCACACAGCGGCCCATAGATTTGAGCCAAAAACCACACAGCGGCACCTGAGACAAAGGGCTATATAACTGACTTGGCCGTGCTTTAGGAGTCCACGATACAGCCAATATTGCCGCTAAATTAAGAGACGTCGCCGACTGTCTTCCGATTTCACCTACCTGCCAGCTTCAAAGCGCCAACAGCATCGGTACTCGCTCTAAATAAGTGATCAAATTTTCCGGCTAATCCGCAACGAGATCAACGCCTGTCCTACAAGCATCAGATGCATTCACTAGGCATTAAGAGCCAGCACTAGCAAGGACTAGAAGTCATCTAAGTCAAGTGCCTTGGAGCCGCCCTGCTGCAGCTGAGACAAAATAACGCCCAACTGTCGCCATACGAGCCCCGCCGTTAATGACGTCATCACCGCCGCAACAATGTAAGAAAATTTGGCCGAAAAACCGAAAATCTGAATACCGGAGGCCAAGGAAACACAAATCCCGGCGCAGATGCCCAAGTAGGGCAACAGTAAAGAAAAGCCTCGAATGTCTTCAAGGGAGCCGGTACTCGAATCTTCAGCCCAAGCTTTGGTCGCTTGCTGTAGTGAGTTACTAAAAACAGCCCCCGTTGCGATCGCCACTAAAAAACCAGCAGTCATCAACACGTAGGGTGAATCGGGATACACGGCAACCACCTCAGGCTAAACAGATTAACGGTCACGAAGATATATAAAACTCCAATAATTATATCGGTCGTTGCCTCACCAAAAGACTCAATCGTTTATCCAACGGCAATTGAATTTAGAGTGCTTTAGCAGATAACCCGCCGCAAATTTTGACACCTGACTTCGAGAACATCAGCCGCGGCCCCTAAAGTTGAGGACTAATCTACGGCATAGACGTCTCTCCCTTGCCCCAAAGAAAACTGAAGTGAATGACTCAGGTCTTTACTGGAAGTCGTGATAAAAATCAGCAGGCCAATAAAAGTCATTAGGCCTGCGAGCCCGAAGCTGCCGCGATAGCTGACCCAATCGGCAAAGGTGCCAAATACCGGCCCCGCCAGGGCAATGCCGACGTCGAAGCCCACCATAACCAGGCCGAAAACTTTACCGCGCTCGTTGGCGGTTGAGCGATCGCCCATCATGGCCGCCACCATGGGAATCAAGGTGCCGGCGGCGCCGCCTTGAATCAGTCCTGCCAGCAAGAACGTTGCTGCCGACTCAGCCTGCCAAAACGCCAGCATCGATAAGGTGTACATCAGTAGTCCAGCAGTGATGAAGCGACCACGACCAAGGCGGTCGGAGGCACGACCCACCAGCAGACGAATGATAAAGCTAGCGAGCGCCGAAGCGGTGTAAATCAGACCGACATTCAGGTCAATTTCAGTTTCGCGGACAAACAGCGGTACAAATGTGCTCAGCGTACCGAACGCCAGCCCCACCAGCAGCAGCATAAACGCTGGCGTTCTCACGCGGGGGGTCAGCAGCAAGCGCCAAAATAGCGGACGCGGCACCGCAGAGCTGCGATCTCGCGGCACTGGCTCATAGGTTTCCTGCACCTGAGTAACGCACACGACGCCCAAAATTCCCAAGACCCCCATCGCAATAAAGGCCGTCGCAAAATTGCTCCAGGTCAGCAAAAAGCCCCCCAATGCTGGCCCTAACGCCATGCCAATCGGATTCACCAAACTCATATAGCCAATCAGCTCACCGCGCTTAGCCGGAGGTGAAATATCCACAATTAAGGCACTGTAAGCCACGACAAAAGCAGCAATACTGAGCCCATGGAAAGCCCGAAACGCCATTAGCAGGAGCAGCACTCCGTTCACCCGCAGCACGCGTTCGCCCCAGATAAACTGCCATTCCAGGGGCGGCAAAAACAGGGCGAGCAGATACAGAAATGGCGCGATCGCGATGGCAGTGATGCCAATCAACAGCACCAGCTTGCGTCCCTGTTCGTCAGCCAGGCGGGCGAGCCACGGACGCGCCACCAGCAGCCCCACCGCAAACGACGCCATCACCACGCCAATTTGCGATCCCGTCGCGCCCAAGGTTTCGATAAAGAGCGGCAGCGTCGGCAGCAGTCCCGCCAGTCCGGCCCAAAAGCAAAGTCCGGCCGCAAATAAAATCCCCAGATTCCAGCGCAGTGCCGGACTAAACGTAGTGAAAACTCTCACAAAACCTGCCTTTCTAAAATTGGTGTCGCCGCAAATATGAACAAATGTAACAAAATTCTGCTTGCTCGGATGCCTGTAGACTGGCAGATTCGCACTTCTACCGCGTTGAGCATCAGCAGCAGTCGATGGTTTATCGCGCTCTCCAGACATCAGGGCGCAATTCAGCGCACAATTAAAGTATGTCTCTGAATTAGGCTAGATGATGTTGCGATCTCAAGCTGCGATTGCCCTCAGTTTTTTCCTCGGCTTTGTTATCGTCGGCTGCGGCTCGCCAACCGCCTCTTCCGATGCCGGAAACAGTATGCCCGCATCAGAAACGCCGCCATCAGCCAATATCGCTGCGTCTGGAGAGGCGTTTGCTCAGGTCACAGCGGTTAGTACGACGCCCCAAAACGAGACGGAATATACGTTTGCAGTCACCATTGAGAGTCCCGATACGGGTTGCGAGCAATATGCCAACTGGTGGGAAGTGATTTCCGAAGAGGGTGAGCTGCTGTATCGTCGCATCTTGGCCCACAGCCACGTCAATGAGCAGCCCTTCGAGCGCTCCGGCGGTCCTGTGGCGATCGCTCCTGA
>JBCCNE010000210.1:0-7794 GCA_039026015.1 Cyanobacteria bacterium P01_C01_bin.70
CATGAGCGGCGAAATTGGCAAACAGGCTCAATGGGTAAAATCTTTTGCCGCGAAGCTATCCACTGTGCTCCAAATACCCGTAGAGTATGTAGATGAGCGGCTGACCTCCTTTCAGGCTGAGCAGATGTTGCAGGCCGAGGGGCGCTCCCTGTCTCGTCGCAACAAAGGACTAATTGATCAAAGAGCCGCTGCCATTATTTTGCAGCAGTGGTTAGACCAGCGCGATCGTGCCGCGACCGTTTTACCCCCATCTACTGAGCCTGCTGCAGGAGACTCGCATGACCTTTTCGGATGATGATTTCGCTTCAGAACACCCCACGCTCTCCATTCGAGACGAGCTAGGTCGCACCTTAGTTTGCCAAGTTGAACAAACCTTTGAAATTGAAGGTCGGCAGTATGCCCTCTTGCTACCACTGGATACCCCAGTCGAGATCTTTTCATGGCAGGCAGACGAATCAGACGAAACCGAGGCTCTTGTAGATGTCGACGAGAGGGACATTGATCAGCTTTTGCCAACGGCGCGGGCGGTTCTGGCTGAGCATGATTTGGCGCTGCAGCGCAGTGCTGTGACCCTCAGCGTATCGGGAGAGATTCCCGAGCCCCAAGAAGACGATTGCTTTACGCTGGAAATTGGGGAACTGGATGATGATGGAGAACCCGACACCGAAGAATTTCAAACGCTAGCAACGTTTTTTCACAATGATACGGAATACACCATTTGTACACCTGTAGATCCTTTATTGCTATTTGCCGAAATTGCTGGGCAGCATGAGGCCCGAATGATTCCTCCTGAAGAATTTGAGCGGCTGCGCCCCGAAATTGAATCCAGCATTTTTGATGTCCTGGCATAGGTCAAGCAGTGAATCGAGAAGTCACTTGAGGTCTCGGGTGGCATTGCAAGCAACCTGATGGTTCCGAACGGGCTAGAATAGCCGACGTTGGAATGCCGCCCTGATTCTGATCAGCGCCAGAGCCCATGAATTCCCGTCTGCCAAAACTTTTGTTCAGCTTTTTACTCCTACCCGTTGCGGTCAGCCTTGCCGGATGGCAAGGGTGGGCTTGGTGGAGTTGGGCAACGGCCCCAGTCGCATCGGCCTCAACAATGCAAGAAGAAGAGGATGAGCCAGCGGCTGAAACCGTACAAATCCAGATTCCGCAGGGCACATCAGGCCAGCAAATTGGACGCGATCTCGAAGCCGCTGGCTTGATTCGATCGCACGTCGCTTGGGATCTCTGGAGCCGCTGGCAAAATCTGCGCCAGGAAGTCGGCTATCAGGCCGGCACCTATGCCTTGTCACCGACACAGACGCTGCAGGAAATTGCCTTGCAGATTCGCGGCGGCGACGTGCTGCAAACCTCGTTTACCATTCCTGAGGGCTGGACCCTTGAACTAATGGCAACAGCCTTTGAAGAGCGGGGGATGTTTTCGGCGCAGGCGTTTTTAGAGGTCACCCAACAGGTACCCCGCGATCGCTTTCCCTGGCTGCCCCAAGATATCCCTCATTTAGAAGGCTTTCTTTATCCCGATACTTACGTCCTGCCGGCTGGCAACATTACCCCGGAAGGAGTGCGTGATTTAATGCTAGAGCGCTTTGAGGCGGTGGCGCTGCCAGTACATCAGCAGGAGACTTCTAACTTTAACTTACGCGAGTGGGTAGCGCTGGCGAGCATTGTCGAGCGAGAAGCGGTGATTCCCGATGAGCGATCGCAGATTGCCGCAGTCTTTAATCGCCGCCTTGAAGAAGAGATACCACTGGGCGCTGATCCTACGGTCGAATATGGCCTAGGCGTTACCCAGACCCCAGAGCAGCCGCTGACCTTAGCCCAGGTCAACACCCCTTCCCCTTACAACACTTACCTTAATCCGGGACTGCCGCCGACTCCGATTGCCAGCCCTGGATTAGCCAGCCTAGAGGCAAGCATTGCGCCGCCGCCGACAGAGTTCCTCTACTTTGTGGCGCGCTACGACGGTACCCACGTCTTTAGTCGCACGTTAGCCGAGCATGAAGCCGCCCAAGCCCGTATCCGGGATGCTATCGACGCAGCTAATCAATAGTCAGTCTTGGCTGCTACGGGTATGCTTGATCTCGGTGAATGTCAACCAATGTCTACAGGATAAAAGTCCATTTTATGTGCAGCCACAAATTGCAGCCTAATCTGGTGTTGGGGCAACCTGTTGTCGGACTCACCACCGATATCATGCAGCGCTATCACCTCAAGGGCTTGATATTGGATGTCGATGAAACCTTGGTGCCGATGCGAGAAACCGATACGACCGCAGAAATACGCGAATGGTTTGCAGTTCTTAATGCTGAAGTCCCAATTTGGCTAGTGAGCAATAACCTGCATGAACCGCGCATTCGGCGCATTGCTGAGAGCTTGGCCGCCCCTTATATCATCGGTGCCCGCAAACCCTCTCGACGGCGGCTAAGACAAGCAGCAGCAGCCATGCAGCTCCCAGTCGAACAGATTGCGATGGTTGGTGATCGCCTATTTACCGACGTACTCGCAGGTAACCGCCTAGGCATGTTTACAATTTTGGTAGAGCCAATGGTCTACCCCATGGGTAAGCCCGGAAAATATCTTCTCCGGTCCACCGAAGTGTGGATTTCCCAATTACTGGGAGTTTCTCTACAGGCGATGCAGTAAAGCTGCTTTACAGAGAGAAAGCAAAGCTTACAAAGCTCAACATATCGGAAATATAAAAACAAAATTACAAAACAATCGATACATTTAGAAATCGGGGATCATAATAAATATATAAATGGAGTCAAGCAGAATAAAGACTCTAGCGTATAACAAGCGGCAACGCATGAGGCACTGTCTGGTATTGAGGCAGTGCTTCTCTTTTGTGTAATTGGTTGACAGCGCCTGTCTTTCGTACAGTACTTTGTAAGCTGCAGTATTGCTATATTGTTGGGCCGATAGAGAGCTATGCATGATTCTTGGCATTGGCATTTAGATGTCGAGCATCCGTTTCTCACCACCTCCATGCTACAGCGCTGGCCCCACGGCTTTTTTACCCGTCAGTCATGGCCGGCGACTCCCGTTGATCTCACTGCCATGCTGCAGTCTACCGCCACAGTACACCGGGCCAAGCAAGTACACGGCAATCAGGTGGTCACACCGCCAGCAGCATCTGCTCAAACTCAACCGGAAGCAACCCTTCCAGAAGCTGATGCCGTGATGACGGTAGCTCCACAACAGGCTGCTTGGGTCTGCACGGCTGACTGTACCCCTGTGCTGATTGGTGATGTGCAAACGGGGCAGGTGGCAGCTATCCATGCTGGCTGGCGCGGCACTGCGCTGCGAATTGTCCCTACAGTGATTCAAAAAATGCAGGCTCAGGGCAGCGAACTTTCCCATTTGAGACTGGCAATTGGACCGGCGATCGCTGGTGAAGTTTATCAGGTGACGATTCCCGTGGCAGCAGCGGTCGGGCGATCGCTGACGAGCTTCTTTCCTGACGGCCAGCAGTGGCAGGATACGGCCATTGTTGAGCGTCTGCTGACCATGACCGCAGCTCCGCTATTGCCTGATCCCGCGCCAAGACGCATTCGTTTAGACGTGCGGCGGATTAATGCCCTGCAGATAGCAGAGCTCGGCATTAGTGCAGAACAGGTGGTAATCGCCCCCCACTGCACCTTTCAAGAACCGGAGCGCTTTTTTTCTTACCGCCGCACCCGCGAAAAAAAAGTGCAGTGGTCTGGCATCGTCAGCTTCAGTGACTGACGTTGATGATGCGAGTAACGATATCCCTCCAGTGTCCGCCTTTTCCTCTGACCGCAGGCAATTGTCGGCTATCTCAATTTGCCCAACAGCACTACACATGAGCAGTGAAATAGTTTTGGCGTAGGCGGAGCCTGTCTGAAAGACATAGCCTGCCCAGAGGACTGTGAAACAACCTCATATGAAGTTCTGTTAGTTGACCACAATAACGATCCCCGTACCATAAGGATTTCAGGGATTTTTATTAAGGGTAAGCATCTGGACTTGATATCAGGCATCGGTAGAGCCCATACTTCGGTCTGGCAATATCAGGACTTACGCAGTTGAATCCGATTTTGGCCCCTTCACTCCCAAATGTGGGGAAATCGGATTCCATATCCCTCAGATTTGGGAGATACAGCGGGCTTCTACGTAAGTCCTCAATATGGTGGGGCTTTAGGCGCAGCAGCCTTAGCCGGAGACGTCGGCGATTGCCCATTAGTCGATGTCGCACCATTGCGCTTGCCATTTTGAGAGAGCGGCTGAGTCTTCGGCTCGGCGCTAGTTTCAGAGGGATCAGGCGGTGGCGCTTCGACGACCTTAGTGGGTAGCGGCACATCTTCAACCGTCGGCAGCGTTTCAACGTTGAGCTTGGTCGGACGACTGCCCCCTGACAAGCGCTGCAAAAGTTTAGGCTTCGGGTCGTGCAGCAGATAAATCACGCGATCGCCGACCTTCCAAGTTTCCTCTTCGGTCAACGAGACCCACATGCGGCCATTGCGCTTCACTAACAGAGGCACCAACTCACCGCTACGAATTAAGGCCCGGAGATGCGCGCGCTGCATCAGCGCTCCCTCAGAGCGCAGGATAGTTTCCCCCAGTCGCACCGCCCCTTCTTTAAGATGACCATTCCACAGCTTGAGAGCGATCGTAGAGAATATCGTTTTGCCGCCCGTGGATTTGGGGGAGCCACTGCCTTTTTTGGCGGGTGTTTTCTTCGTTGCGCTTTTCTTCTCCAAATCTTCTTTAGGCATCACAGCTACAATACGTGGCAGGTTAAACTCTTCCTGAGCCTGCTGCGCAACCACGAGATTCACATCGCCATTGTTGGTAATTGTTAGCAGCGTCGTTGCCGCACTAATGCCAGCTTTTTCAAGCACCTCAGTATCGAGCGCGCTGTTGACGAATACCGGCAGATTTTCTTGCTCAGCCGGTTTGCAGGCTTCGGAATTAGTGTCAATCAGAGCAACAGATTCACCATTTTCCTTGAACAAGCGAGCGATTAATAAACTGAGCGGGTTACATCCCACAATGACGGCACCGCTGCCCTCTCTCTGGCCGGTCAATCCCAACAATTTGGCCAAGAGGCTGGCAGTCAAGCCCTGGGTTAACACTGTGATAATGATGGTGAGAAATACCAGTGCTTTAATGGCGTCACCACCGCTGATGCCCCGTTCCGTCAGCAAGATGGCGAACAAAGAAGCAACCGATGCCGAGACAATGCCGCGAGGAGCAATCCAACTGAGGAAGACTTTTTGTCGCCAATTAAGGTCGCTAGGGGCAGTACAAATGGCAATATTCAAAGGTCGCACCACTAGCATTAATACCGTTACGGTTAAAACCGCACCGCGCCCTAGCGCAAACACACTCGCAATCGACAGGTCAGCCGCCAATAGAATAAACAGTACCGAAACAGCCAGGATTGTAAGCTGTCCCTTAAACCGCCGCAGCAGCCGCTCGTCGGGAATGGATAGTGCCCGAAGTACAATGCCGGCCACAACTGCGGCCATCAAGCCCGATTCATCCTGAATCTCTTGAGCCACCCCATACAGGCCCCAGAGACTGGCTAGGACCACAAGATTACGCAGTTCTTCAGACAAAAACTCTGTCTGCTTTAGAAAAACGCCGAGCAATGCTCCCCCAATACTGCCGATAACGGCTCCTGTTCCCAGGCGTACCGTCAGGCCGCTAACAATCAGGAGTGGATCGGCATCGCCATTCAAAATAATGTCGAGAACGACAACGGCCAAAATTGCGCCCACAGGGTCAATTAGCACCCCTTCCCCTTCAAGCAAGGTGGCCACTTTGCGATCCACAGAGACTTGCCGCAGCAGAGGGTTAATGACAGTGGGACCAGTGACGACCACTAACGAAGCGTACAGAAATGCCAACGACCAAGGAAATTCCCCTAGCCAATGGGCTGCCATGCCGCCTCCGAGCAGCGTCACAAAGACGCCGGTGGTGACCAGATTTCGTAGACTGTTAGAAACTTTATCTAGCTCTTTCAGCTCCAGACTGAGTCCCCCTTCGAACAGAATCAGGGCCACACTGAGAGACACCAACACTTCTAGTCCCACTCCGAGGTCAGTGGGTCGAATTAGGCCAATGCCGTCTTGCCCGAGACCAATGCCGAAGAGGAGCAAGAAGATAATGCTTGGAACTTTGAGATACTCTCCGATTACCTGTGCACTAATACCTGCAAGCACAGTAAGGACAATCTGAACCGTAATCTCAAATGAGTTGTCCATAAGTGTTGTGCTGACCTGGCTAACTGACCGCTATGGTGAGCAGTGCTGTTGACACCAGGCAGCCATTTCCAGAAGGGCTAAGGGCCACTTTAGGAGTTTTGTATGTGACTGATTATCAAGCGGAATTAATCTCACGGATCAGCATCTAGATTCGTCAGGGGTGCGCTAACACCCAAAGGAAGTCAAATATGTGCCCCAGCTGAAAGTGATAACTACCTTGATTGTCAAGGGGGCAGTCATGCCTTTTAGGCGCATATCTTTTGAAAGTTTACTCATCCTAACATTTGATTTCAATTGGAAGCTTGTTGGTGAGACGATTGCAGATAAGCCAGCCCCGATGCTGCCAGGCTAGTAGCGGCATTAGAGAGCATCCTGCTTGCTTGGATGGGCGGCGCTAGCATCGCGCTAAATTACACTGACATCAGTCCCTCGGGACCGCTCATAATCCCCACGCTGGTATAGTCGACCGCAGGCAATTTCTGATGCTTGCAGTAGAGCTTAGTAAGCCATAATAAATAGCGCTGCTAGTGGTCTATTTCATTGTTATGTCGGCTTTTATTCGTCCAGAGCTTCAGGCATTTTTAGCCTATAACGCTCATCCGGCTGATCCAATAGCCGCAACTCCGGCAGTCGTCGATCACCTCGATACCAACGAATCTGCCTATGATTTGCCGACACCGTTAAAGGAAAAACTGGCCTGGGAATATCAACATGCAGTGTTAGCCAATCGCTACCCTGATGGCGGACATCTGGCCCTACGCCAAGCGATCGCCGCCTATGCAGAAGCGTCTGCAGAACTGCCACCGGGATCGATTTCCAGTGCCCAAGTCACGGTGGGCAATGGTTCTGACGAGCTCATTCGCTCCCTGTTAATTGCAACCTGTGTAGGACGTCCGGGAGCTATTTTGGTAGCCGAACCGACCTTCTCGATGTACAAAATTCTGGCACAGACCTTAGGGATAGACGTGGTAGCGGTAAATCGCGATGAGGCGACCTTTGCAGTTGCGCCAACGGCAGCGCAAGCGGCCATTGACAATGCAGCTGTGCCCATTCGAATGGTCTTTATGGTGTCGCCCAATTCGCCTACAGGCAACGGGTTGACGGCGGCGGAGTGGGAATGGCTGCACCAGCTGCCAACCGATGTGCTGGTGGTGGTTGATGAAGCCTATTTTGAATTTAGTCAAACCACAACCCTGTCGGATGCCCTATCGCGCCCCAATTGGGTGGTAACTCGCACGTTTTCCAAGGCCTTCCGTCTGGCGGCACATCGAGTGGGCTATGCGATCGCCACCCCTGACATCATTGCTGTCCTCGAAAAAGTGCGTTTGCCCTATAACTTGCCTAGTTTTTCACAGACGGCGGCCCTGCTGGCGCTGAAATACGCGCCGGAGATTCTGACTAAAGTAGCGGAGGTGCGACAAGAACGCGATCGCCTAGGCGCCGCGTTTGAGCAGCTTCCGGGATTACGCAGTTGGCCCAGTGAGGCCAATTTTATTTACTGCCGCCCAACTCACCAGAGTCTTGATGAAATCGTTCAGCGTCTGCAGGAGCAGGGCAC
>JBCCNE010000211.1:0-7790 GCA_039026015.1 Cyanobacteria bacterium P01_C01_bin.70
AACGGTCATTCCGAGCCAGTGTCACTTCGCGGTGGGCAAAGAGAGTGGGTTAACGAGCGACATTGAGCGACTGAACAACACGATGCGGCAACGGGTATCGCGATTAGTTAGAAAGACCTTGTCGTTTTCAAAGAAGTTAGAAAATCATCTTGGTGCGATCTGGACCTTCATTCACGAATACAATCGCCTGGTCAGGGAGCGGCTAATTGAGTCTGGACATCCGGCTATTTCCTCTATCCTTTAATAAAAAGCACTACCGAACAAAGAACAAAACTCCATCACCCCAACACCCAAGCCCTCCGGGCAGGCTCCGCCTTTCTTGAATGCCGTCAGGCTATACACACCCCGTCACCCATCCACTCACATACGCCACTTACTTAATCCTATGCAATCCGTCTATCAGCAGCGTCGTCAGGCTCTCATGTCTTTAATTGGTGAAGGCACTGCCATTTTTGCTAGCGCCCCTCTGGCGGTGATGCATAACGATGTGGAATACAATTTCCGGCAAGACAGCGACTTTTACTATCTAACGGGCTTTGATGAGCCGGGGGCAGTGGCGGTTTTGGCTCCCCACCATGAAGAGCACAAGTTCGTCTTGTTTGTGCGCCCTAAAGATAAAGAGAAGGAAATCTGGTCGGGGCGACGTCTAGGGGTTGATGCAGCTAAAGAAGTGTTGGGTGCGGATGCCGTATTTCCGCTTGATGAATTAGATAAAAAGTTGCCGGAGTATTTGAAAGGCGGCGATCGCCTCTATTACCACTTTGGCCATGATGCCAAGCTAAACGGCAAAATTCTCCAGCACTGGCAGCGGCTGTTGGCCAGCTATGTCAAGCGGGGCACTGGGCCTGTCGCGATCGAAGACGCCAAGCTGCTGTTACAGGCTCACCGCCGCATTAAAGGCCCCGAAGAAATTGCCCTGCTGCGGAAGGCGGCTGCCGTGTCGGTTAAAGCCCACAATCATGCTCGCGAAAGTGTTCAGCCCGGTCGTTATGAATATGAAATTCAAGCGGAAATGGAGCATCTCTTTAAACTGGCGGGCGGCGGCCCTGCCTATCCCTCCATCGTGGCCTCGGGAGACAACGCCTGCATTCTGCACTACGTCGAAAATAACCGACAAATGCAGGCCGGTGACCTGCTGCTGATTGACGCGGGCGGCTGCATTGACTATTACAACGCTGACATTACTCGAACGTTTCCAGTGTCGGGCAAATTCAGCGATGAGCAGCGCATTTTGTATGAGTTGGTGCTGGCAGCGCAGCTCAAGGCGATCGCCGAAGTCAAACCGGGCAATCCGTTCAATGCCTTTCACGATGCAGCGGTGCGTATCATCACCGAGGGCTTAGTCGAACTGGGACTCCTGGTAGGCGAGGTTAACACCCTAATCGAAGAGAAAAAGCACAAAGCCTTTTTTATGCACGGCACCGGCCATTTCCTCGGCCTAGACGTTCACGATACCGGCATTTTGCGAAACCCTGATAAAACCTGGAAGCCTTTTGAGACCGGCAATGTCGTCACCGTAGAACCGGGCATTTACATCACCCCAGACTATGAGCCTGAGGAAGGTCAGCCGCAAGTGAGCGATCGCTGGCGCGGCATCGGCATTCGCATTGAAGACGATGTGCTGGTAACCAGCACCGGGCATGAGGTGCTGACAGCGGGGGTGCCCAAGTCTGTCGCTGATATGGAAGGGTAGAGTTATGCTCCTTCGTTTGCAACTACTATCAGCTATGAAATATGAACGGGAGCAAGCAAAGTGTTTCACCAATATCTTTAAGCATGGAATCGACTTTATTGATGCTTCAAGTATCTTCAATAGCGATATTTTCACTAATTAAAGATGCCCATCATCCAACATTCAGCAGGTTGACAGAGAATAAAGCATATTGGCTCTACAGGCTAAAAAATATGAATTCTAGTAATTGTATCCTAACCTAAAAATATAAAATTTAGACCATCTAGGCTTAGTAACAGTCTATCGATAAAATACACCTAAATAAACATAAGAGATGAGGTGGTTAAACCTTATTCTTACACCTTTACTTCACTTAGAATAACTACTAAGAAAGTGCTTCAAAATTCTAGGAAATCATTATTGAAGCTGGCTTTCAGCAATTTCGCCTGATTTCACTAGAAACCTTTATGTGGCAATTTTTTCAGCAGATCAAAAAATCTCCTCTAAAATTACTTAAGTCGACATAGCTTTAACAGTCGCCTCTTCTACGACGTTGCCAACGCAAATAAGTCTGCTGTGTACAAGAAAAGATTGCCTTTAATGAAATCCGAGGCTTGAGTTTTGAGGTGACGCTAAGAACAGCCAATCCTCGCCCTCCAAAATCCCAGCTATAATGTATGACTTTTAAGGCAGGATATGTATCCAACCATCTACTAATAGCCCAACGTTCGCCCTTACGACCTGCGTCATCTAAAACAATCAGAGCATGTTCAGCTAAATGAGGCGCAATCAAGGGTAACACGCCGTCACGCCCGAGGTAATATTGAGGTCCATCAATAAATACAAGATCAAATGGCGCTCTATTTTTTAATAACTGACTTTCAATTTTATACTGATAATATAAACCCATTAATCCAACTTTAAGCTTCACGGAAGCTTCTATTAAACAGGCATCGATTCCCTTGAAAGACGTAACTTCTGCCCACTCTTCCTGGCACCATTGGGGCATTGATTCGATTGAAGTAAAGCATCCGCCAGAAGACATAGACAGAGCCTTAGCAAAGACTATAGAAGAAGCTCCAGCTCCCAGCTCTAAAATATTGGTGAACTTAAATTGAGAGGTCAAATTGGATAATAGAAACTTCATTTCATCTGACGTAGCCCATTTATCTGATTTAGATAAATAGCTTTTTTTAGATGGCTCTCTTGAAGATACGACATTTAAATAGTCTTTCAATTTAGTGTTAAAAGCTTGTTGTGACACAACGATTTTAGGTGGCTCAGGGAGTTCATCTTCAAGGCGTTTAGGAGGAACTGAGGGCTGAATTGAAAATTTTCGACTGACCATAAGAGTACAAAACCATTTCTGAGTGAGTGCTTTGGATGAATTCACACCTGTCCTTTAAAGGAAGAAAACCAGAATTGATGAATATGCAATCAATATCTGACATCTTCCAAAGAAGACGGTTTCATCCGATATCAGCACCCTAAATTTTCAATTAATTCGAACTAAAGCTATCAAGATAATCAATCTCTTTACGAAGAATTAAAATGATGCCATTTTACATTTAAGAGAAAAATATCGAAAGAAAATAATTCAAATCAAATCCATTTAGAGAACAACCTAATGTTGCACCCTAAAGATTTAGCTATTAGAAGTAAAAAAATGTAATTGCTAGAGATTTAGAAACCTTAGGAATCCATCCCTGACTAAATTTAGATATGGATAGATGCTGTCTCTAGAGTCAGAATTTATTTGGCTTATAGACAAGGTAAATTTATTTTTTGGTTAATGTCAGGGAACGATTAACAAAGGCTTAAATAGCTGTAGTGCTTCCACTCTATATAGAATTAGCTAGGTTTCGCGATTTCCACTTAAGTATATTTATGCTCTATTTGCGAACGTGAAATTATATTAAAGATTGGCTGTTTTTGTTGATCTTACAACATTCATTTTAAGAGACTACTTGAAAAGCATTGACAGACAATAAAAAAGCTTACACAGTAAGCTATTACCTAAACTTTTAAGCCCTGTGAGAGCCATGGGCAAAACATCTCCGGTGACTTCATTTGTAAAAAGTTTGAATTGCTTGTCTTCTTGTTTCCCCAACCTAAACTGGATGGTTGCCCTCGTAGTGTCTGTCTAGGTAGCGCTCAAGGTCATCTTTCACACGATCATGTAAAGCTGTGGATAGTATTACCCGCTGGGCAATAAAGATTCAGCAAGCTAAAAGCTCAAAAAAGTTCTATGGGCCTGACTAAAAGTGGTTAGGTGATGCAGTAGGTGGGTGACGGAGTTGTGAGGGGAGATAAGACATGCGCTGTCTTGGTGTCGCGGTTAAGACTCCAAGGTGAAGTCACCGATCGCACTCAGCAAGGTTGCTCGCAATTGGGCGTCAAACTGGCGATCGCACCGCAGCTCCAGCAGTCGAATTCCCTGATCAGGCAACTTCTGCAGCCGACCAGCTAGCATTTCCCACGTTTTGATTTGCTCGTAGTAAATCTGATGAGTCGCTGCCAGCAGGGCGAAGTCTATCCGCTGGGGCGTGGCAAAAAATTCTTCGAATGGAGGCTCAAACTGGGCGATGGGCAGGCTAGCAAAAATGCCGCCGCCTTGGTTATTAACCAGCACAATGGTCAGATGGCCGGGGCGCTGCTGGGCATTCAAAAAGCCGTTGCTGTCGTGCAGCAGTGCCAAATCGCCCGTGAGCAAGACCGCTCGACCGTGATGGTGTGCAATGCCCAAAGCCGTTGAAAGGGTGCCGTCGATGCCGTTGGCACCGCGACTAAAGTAGGGCCGGATGCCGCGATCACTAGGCGGCCAAAACCATTCCACATCGCGCACGGGCATGCTGTTGGCAATCATCAGCGGCGTTTGGAGCGGCAACAAGTGTGGCAGTTGCCAGCTCACTTTGCCCTCAAACAACGGGGCTAACGCGGTTAGCTTTGCTGTCAGTCGCTGACGAGCGATCGCCTCACGCTGGCACCAGGCTTGGCAGTAGGCCGAGGGTTGGCGTTTGTGCTGTGGGAGTTGGGCGGCAAGGACAGCGAGAGAAATCGGCAACGGTACCGAATGGCCATGCAGCGGGTCGCGGTGGCGATCGCTGAGGTTGACAATCCACCGCAGCGGGTCGACCTCGGCTAGCCATTGACGCAGCACTTTGCTGGTGGGCAGCGGCCCCAGCTGAATCACCTGCTCGGGCCTGAGAAGATCAGCGTGTGGCGGGTGCCGCAGCAGCAGGTCATAGGTGGTCACCAGATAAGGATTGCAGGTAGCGTGGTTGCGCAACGGCGACAGCCCTTCGGCTAGTACTGGCCAGCCGAGCGCCTGCGAAAGGGCCGCGATCGCCTTACAATAGGCCGCATCCGCTGCGGGACTTAGGGATGACTGCGGCCCCGCCACAATCAGTCCGCGCTCTGAGGTTCCCAATTGGTTAGGCAGCAGCCCCGTGACGCCGGGCTTCGTGCCCATCGAGGCGTGGCTATGCAAATGATCAAAAAAGTCAGGCGCTAGACGAGTTGCTAATGTCTCGACTACTGCCGTGTTGTCAGCCATTAACGGAGCCAAAGGATCGCGAAAGGGGCAGTTGAGCTGCACCGGACCGGCAATGGGGTACTGACTTTGGTGCCAGGCATGGGCGATCGCCTGGCGCAAATAGCGCAGTTGCGGCAGCGTCGGCTCCGGCAGGGACAGCTCTCGGTAGCCCCGAACGAACTGGCCAAACAGTTTTTGCTGGTCAATGGTTTGTCCCGAAGCGCAATCCCGCAGTTCCGGCGGACGATCGGCGGTCAACAGCAGCAGCGGCACTTCGCTCTCGTAAGCTTCAATCACTGCCGGAAAGTAGTTGGCCCCCGCCGTTCCCGAAGTGCAGACGAGTACCACCGGTCGGTCGCTCGCCTTCGCCACGCCCAGGGCAAAAAAGCCGGCCGATCGCTCATCTAATATCGGCACTGCCTGAATCTGCGGATGCGCCGCTAAGGCCACCGTCAGCGGCGTCGATCGCGATCCGGGAGAAATTACCGCTGTGGTCAGCCCCAACCGCGCCAGCGTTTCCACCAACACCGATGCCCAAACCGTATTGGTATTCCGAAAATCCAGCATCAATTACAACTCACGGCCTTCTTTCACTGTGACAGATTTCGGCTGACCGGGCGCGGCCCTCGATGGCGTGTTGGCTGTGTCAGCGGCTAGGGGCGATCGCTCAGTGCTGGTTTTGAATCTTGAATTGACGATTTTGGATTGTCCCACACCGGCGCTGAATCCCGTCCAATACCGTTTCTCCGGAATAGCGCTACAAATCGGCATGGAGAGCTTTGGGAGCAAGGGGGCTGGGGAGCAGGATGTGTAGCCAGAGTGTGGAGGATTTGTATTATTACAAAAAACTTATGGGTACTTAGACGCTCTTACAGGGGAAAGAAAAGCTGTAGATACCAGGCAATGAGGCGATCGCCCCAAAACAGCGTGATTACAGCTCCCAGCGCAAGGAATGGCCCAAACGGAATGGGATTTTTGCGGCTGGTAAGGTGGAGAGCGATCGCCGCGCCGCCGCCAAAGGCTCCCAGGGCACAGGCAATAAAACTGCTGAGCAGCATCCCCTGCCAGCCCAACCACGCCCCCAACAGCGCCGCCAGCTTGCCGTCGCCGCCGCCCATCACCGTCTTGCCGGTTAGCAAAGAACCCACCAGTCCAATCAGTTCAAAAATTCCAATGCCCAGCACCACTCCCAGCACCGCCGTCAGCAGGCCCCGGGCGGCCGTCGCCGGTGTCAGCGAGTCGGGCGAAAATAGGACAAGTCCTTGAGCTAGGAGGCCCAACACCAAACCAGACTGCGTAAACACATTGGGTAGGGTCAGCGTGTCAAGGTCAATAAAGGCTAAACAAATCAGCAGGGCCAGCAAAATCCACGCTGCTACGGTCGTCCACGTGAGGCCAAATTGCGCAAACGCTAACAAAAACAGTCCCCCGGTCAGCGCTTCCACCAGGGGATAGCGAGGAGAAACCGGCGTCCGGCAGTAGCGGCAGCGTCCCCGGAGCCACAGCCAGCCCAGCACGGGCACGTTGTCATAAGGCCGCAGCGGATGGCGACAGGTGGGGCACCGGGAGGGGGGGTGCAGCAGCGACAGTCCTGCGGGTACGCGATAAATAACCACGTTTAAGAAGCTGCCGATTGCAGCCCCAAACGCAAATACTATCAGCGGAAACAGCAGCGCTATCAAAATCGACCTGTGACTATGGGTTAAGCAGCATGGGCCGATCGCTTGCTTTAGTGAATATCGGGCTCAATTTGATCGAGAGGCACAAAGCATTCACTGGGCAGCAGCACGGGCGGACCGCTGAATATTAGTTTGCCCCGGCGAGTCCGCCGATTGATCGCCACACCCATGGGGCGCTGCATATCGTCAGGATGGACTTCGTAATAGGTGCGATAAATGTGGCGCGCGGCTTTGAGTAGCGCCGGGTCAAAGATGGCAGCAGCCCCCGGAATCTCGTCAGGATATTGTGCTCGCGGTGCGGGAGGGAGCGGCTGATGATAGCTATGCACAGCTCAAGGACCCTAGTAGGTGGACAAAAGTTCAGTCAAATATAGCAGGAGTCACCACGATCGCTCCGATCGCGATCGCTTTGCAAAACTTCTTAAGCAAGTGCCTTAAGGATAGCGTCTCCCATCGCTTTACAGCCAACTGCGATCATGCCCTCAGCCATAATGTCTCCGGTGCGATAGCCCTGATCAAGCACTTTGATCACAGCGGCTTCAATTTGGTCAGCGGCGGCAGGCTGGTCGAGGCCATAGCGCAGCATCATCGCCGCGCTGAGCACCTGGGCTAAGGGATTCGCTTTGTCCTGTCCGGCAATATCGGGGGCGGAACCGTGAACCGGCTCAAAGACACCGGGGCCATTGGCACCCAAGCTAGCCGAAGGCAGCATGCCAATACTGCCGGTCAGCATCGCGGCGGCGTCAGACAAGATATCGCCAAACAGGTTGCCCGTGACAATGGTGTCAAACTGCTTGGGCCAGCGTACGAGCTGCATGGCAGCATTGTCCACATATAAGTGGGAGAGTTCAACATGGGGATAGTCGGCAGCCAAGTCCGTGATGCGATCGCGCCAGAGCTGCGA
>JBCCNE010000212.1:0-7788 GCA_039026015.1 Cyanobacteria bacterium P01_C01_bin.70
GGTTTTTGCCGTAGCGGGGCGCGTACCCACAGTCACTACAGACTCTCCTAACAGCCGCATTTGAGCTTCGGCAAACAGATAGGTAAACTGCGGCCCAGGCCCCGGAATCTGAATGATGGGTTTACCCAATCCAACGGCTTGTTCGACTGCGGTACCGGCCATGCCAACGACGAGGTCACACTGATGCAAAATGTCGGCAAAGGCATCGTAGTGATAATGAATAGTCACCGCTCCCTTTTTGAGCTGTCCCAACCGCCTTTCCCAGCCGTGTTGAAGCGTCAGAGCTGTTACATGATCAGTGGTAAAGCTGGGAACCAGCGCCGCCCGAAATTGCGCCGGCCGCAGTTGAGCAATCGCTTCACACAGTTTCAACATCAGTCCTAAGTTAGTCTGGGCCTCAGGCAGTCGACTGCCTGGCAATAGCGCAATTAAGGGCTTGCCAGCAGTCTCAAACAAATGGCCGCTCGGCGTCAAGACATCCATAATGGGATATCCCAAAAACTGAGTGCGCACAAAGCCTCGCCGCAGTAAATCTTGAGCCGTATAGCGATCGCGGGTCAGAATCGCTAAACACTGAGGCGACTTCATGCCCCACTGGGCCAGCCATGGCAGTTTGACGGTCCCTTCGTAATAGCTCGACGTGCTCACCAAGAATACGATAAACGGGCGACCTGTCAGCCGGGCAAATAAAATCGGCACAATATCGCCACAGGCAAACAGGAGATCACAAGAATGACTGTAGGCCCTCACGGCTCGATATTGTCGCCACGTTAGCCCGATTAGCCCTGACAGCAAATCTTTGATTAAACTAACTGGATTGGTATCACGCCACCAATTCACCGGATTCAGCAGGCGAATAAAGTTGATGTAATTGAATCCCCCTGAGGGCAACTGCTGCGTTGGCCCAATAATTTTCACATTTAAGCGGCGATAAGCGTTGCCTTCACCGACGATGGGCATCGCCGCCATCTCAATTTTTGAATCGAGCCCCCACAAAGCTTTGAGCACCAGGCTGGCGTTGAGATCTTCACCATGTCCATTACTCAGAAACAGTACCCGCCTGGTCATTACCCGTTCCGTAGTAACTCCTCAATAAGCGTACAGGAAACAGAAACCAGCTTTCTCAAAATGTCTGCCACTCTCCCAGAAACTTTCTGGGTTCTAGCTCTCAGTGGAATACTCGAGATAAACGTATTGGAGTGCAACTGCTGATCCCAAGGTCTTTGGTGATGAGACGATCCCAAAGTGGTTCGGTCAATTAGACCCGGTCTTCAAAGCGCTGATACCAAATCACGTTCAAAGTTGTGGTTAGCAATAACGCGATACCACCGCCCCATAAGGCCAGCGTGGGCTGATAGTCACCTCGCGTTAGGTTGGTCATCCATAAGTGGGTGCGGTCATTGTCGAAAATCCAGTCCGCGATCGCTGGAAACAAATACATCAGCGACGCTCCTACGATTAACCAACCTACCATTGAGGTCAATAAAAAGACTGTTTTAGCAGTAGACATCTTGGCTTATATTTTGAGGCAGGAAGCCCAATAGGAATGCAATTTACTTTAACAAATATCTTGATCAATCATAGATTGAAATCTTTCTTGTCTAATGCTATGTCAAGATTTTACTCGTCGCTCCAGCTTCGACAGCTCTGAAATAAAGTTGATGGCTTGACAACCATGGAAAAGATTTTGCTGTCAAAGTTCAATAAAAATTTGCTCTATACTGATATATTTAACTGACTGAAATCAAATAAAACTTTCTTCTCTAGAAACTTTAAATTGATCAAGTTGGAATTATAAAATTCAGCAAAAATTTGCTCGATTAGTAACTCTTAGATCTGATATTTATCTCTCAAAAATATTACGATCGGACTCCAGATATCGACTTCGGTTAGTATTGCAATCGATTCGCTACTCGTTGACAAGTCAATTGCCAACCATAAGCAGTTTATGAATCAAAAGATATGGCTGAACTCCTCCGTATCGATGTCTCCTGAACAAAGTATCGATGCACAGGTTGGACAACCTGCCTCCTTTTCGTAATAGGGTAGAGAGATTTAGATTCAGTCAACCATCAACCCAAGCGGCAAAAACCAAGCACACTAAAGAATTCAATTAAAAGGCTGACCGTAAAAGACTTCAGCAATCTGAGCTGTTAAAGTGAACTGCGAATTGCCACAAGATAAGTCCTCTTCTTATTACAGAAGAGCTGTAATAAGAAGAGGATATATTTCAAGCGGAAACAGATCAATGGCTCTCCCTGGGTTAGTGTAAAATTGAACTTCACTGGAACGCAGAATCAGGAATCTCGGACTTTTATCTAGTCTTGTTCCACACCAAGTTAGGGAGAGCCAGGTCAATTAGAGCGTCAAAACTACCGATATTTAATGTGATCGCGATAATTACTGAAAAACCATATTATTTCATAAATTAGAACTGATTATTTGTTGATAAAATTAAAAATCATTTTACTTACCTCCTTAAGTTGCCTCGGAATTTATTCAATCAGAAATTGAGGAATTCATCAGAAAGTTTTAGAGGGAGGCTCGTTCATGGCACAAGATAAAGCAACAGGAAGCTTGCAATTGATAATACGATTCTTATCAGATTAGCTGTCCGCTATCGGATAACCTTCCCAAGAAAATAAAGCAATCAATGATGTTCTAGACCTGTAGCTATATCGCTAATGATTATGTCGCTAAGTTGATTCGAAAACGGAGGCTTTAGCAAGAGCATCCACAGATCTAGCGTACGACCCACGATGCCAACTTGGATGCGGGCCTAGAGCAGCTTGAATTCGGCTAATCTCGTTTATCAGGTGAGGAGGTTTAGTGCTGTGATGATTTTTTAGCTCGTCGCCTCACTCATCAATTTGTCAAATCCATGCCGGCTAAGGTCTTTCGCTCTCGACCATCACTGATTGTTCCTGTCTCGTGCAGAATTACTCACAAAATGCTTCGCTTTCACACCCACTCTGCCGTCCTGTCACCCATTTTCCCTGCCACTTCTCCATCGCTCACTTCGCTCATCACCTATCCCTCTGCTACCCACATACCCTTACCCCATGCTTGATCTATGACATTCGATTATGTCCTCAGTCAGTTAAAAGGCGGTCTGATTGTGTCTTGTCAGGCTCCAGCTGATTCTCCTTTGCACAATCCGGAAGTGATTGCCGCGATCGCCGAGGCGGCAGTGTTACGAGGGGCGATCGCAGTGCGCATCGACAGTCCTGAACACATTGCCGCCGTGAAAAGACGCATCTCGGTGCCCATTATCGGTTTGTGGAAGCAGGTTATCTCCGGCTCTGACGTATACATCACGCCGCAGTTTCATCATGCTCAAGCAGTTGTCCAGGCGGGAGCAGATGTAGTTGCGATTGATGCAACCCAGCGTCCTCGTCCGGGAAGAGAAAGGCTAGCCGACTTGATTGTCAAAATTCAGGCTGATCTGCAAAAGCCGGTTATGGCGGACATTGACACGTTGGCCTCAGCCCAAGCCGCTGTAAAGGCAGGAGCTGACGTACTGGGCACGACTCTCTACGGCTATACCCAAGACACGGCGATGCTAAAACCGCCTGGCTTTGGCTTACTGAGTGACCTCGTCACCCACCTTGCCGTACCGATAATTTGCGAAGGTGGCGTTGCTGCCCCTCAAATGGCCTGCAAAGCAATGGATTTGGGAGCCTATGCGGTGGTCGTGGGCACGGCAATCACGGGAATTGACATCCTCGTCCAGCAATATCGTGATGCTTTATCATGACCATCGTCTTAACAAATGAGCCTAACCCAATAATGAATATCTAACCCAATAATGAATATAGGCATAATGAATATAGGCATAATGAATATAGGCTGCTTGTTTTGTCCCCTCCTTACACAGCAACTCGACAAGCCTTTTCGAGCTGATTAAACACGAGAAGTCCTGGCATCATGGGGATTTGGAGTCTGGACATTGAGGAATTGAAATAGTGATATCAGCAAAGTTGCAATAAATCTAAAGAAATCTGCAATCTTGTAAAGAATTTATTACATTATGAAGGTGATAGTAAGCTAAAGGGCAAGTTGATATGCGTTCTGTAAATCGCTACGACAGCCGTGACGAAGTCAAGGTAGCTGTAATTACCGATGAGATGCGGATTGATGAGTCCTTTCGAGGGCCAGCGCTTGATGTTGTTTGTGGCTGCATTGCTTTGATAGCCACTTGTATCCTATTTCTGACAGTTCAATAAGTTGTTGATTGGTTTCTAATTTGCTGACCTGTAAGTCCGTCAAAGCTGATTAGCCTGTAAAAGTTTTAGAGCTTCTTAAGTTGAGTACGGCAAAGGTCAGTCGAGCCTGTGGCAGTCAATTTAATGCGCTTTCAACCGCGCCAGTCTCGCCGTTGTTGGTGTAGTCTATATGTCTTTTGTTTCAGTGATTCCTGTTATGGTTCAGTGAACGCTTTGATGCTGTTGGGATGTATAGAGCAAGGCCAGCTTTTAAGGAAACGCAATGCTTGTTCAGCTTGTTCGCCCTTTAGTGCGATCGCAAATACAGATGCTGTCACAGGCACCCGCTGCAGACTCCAAGCTTGCTGCCATGGTGGCACAGTGGCTTGGGTATCTGGGAGTGCATGCTGAAGTTACCCAGCTGGAGACCAGTGGCAAGCAGATCGAAGTCTCACTAAGAGTTGGTAAGCCTGAGCAGTGTAGCGAGCGCGAGTGGCAGCAAATTCTCAGCAACCTCACATGTCAGAACAACTTTCAAGGAATTGAGGATACTGGACTCACCTATGAGGCAATGACACCGGCTCAGCAGGGCAAAGTTCATCGCTTGCTTGCCTGCGTTTTGCAAGCATCGAACGAAAATTTGCTCGATGACTGGAGTGAGATGCAGCTGCAGCTGGCGGAAATTGGTATTGCTGGAAAGTTGTTGACAGAGTTGCGTTCAGCCGTCCGTGTAGTTACGCCGATGGAACTGTTGGTGAAGGGGCTAGAGCCGGAAGTAGCGTCTTTTGCCTTGTCAAAAGCAATTGCGATCGCACTGATGGATAAGCATATCAACCAGGCCGAGGACGGTGCGCTTAAAACTTTACTCGATGCACTTCAGCAGCCGAAAACCTGAATTTGCCCAGGCTGCAATCCGAGGAAAGTTCGTGACGGTTTGCGATTTGCGACTTTGGATTCGCCATTGTTCAGCGAGCAGCGCTTTCACTCTGCGCTTCTCTGAAATCTTTGGCCAAAAGAAGTAGTATACATGCACTCTACTATTCGTAGAGATTGATCTGGTTACTACCAATTGATAGGCCGTATTCACCGTATACGTTTTGGCCCAGCAGTCCGACATCACCGCCGATAATAACTTGCAGATCACGAATCACAAGATCGCCCACTTTTAGAGTATCAATATATCCAACTGGAGCCTCGATTTGTCGGCCATCGGCTACTGTAACCACGGTGCTACCGATTACGATCGCGCCAACTGCATTAGCCATAGATTGCGTAATTAGCGTGCCTGTCGCGCCTGTGTCGAACAGCATCGTGAACTGTTGGGTACCGCGATCGCCCGTGAGCGCAACCGGAACCACAGGCGTTCCTCCCATTTGATCAATCACGGGAATAGAGGCGACCAATCCAGGAGGACGGTCAGGCGCAGCTGATTGGGCAGCGGCCACTACTTCTCCGGCAGCGCGTTTTCGAGCCGTGGTCAGGTTTTGTCCGTACTCTTGCACCTTTTGTTGGGCAGTATCGTAGTTGGGATCAGTGTCGGGAACCTGCTCCATATACTGCACTGCCTGCTGCCAACGACTTGCCGCCAACTGCCAATCATCTGGCGATTGCGCTGACTGCCCAATCGCGACTGCGCTCTGTGCCCGCGTAACCCCTTCATTAAAGTAGTTGGCCCGCGATTGATTGGGAGTCTCTGTCGAAGCTGTTTCGGTATTCGCAACGGTCTCTGCCGCTGGCGCTGCTGGAGTCGCCGCTTCGGGTGAGCTGTCTGTTGGAGCGGCGGCGGGAGTGGCCTCTTCAAGGCTAGGTTGAGGGTCTGGCTCCGCGCTCGGGGACAATAGTGAGCAGCCAGATAGGATACAGCAGCTAGCGCCAATCCCGATAAGCCTGTAGGGTAAACAAGCCATTTTTCTCTCCCGACAATAGAAATCTAGAGAACCGTACAGCAGACAGAATAATGTCCCATAGTCTTAAAATGCCCTTACACTAGCGTAAGCTTACTAATCCTTGCTTCAGCTTTATGTTTGCAGAAAATCACTCGCCGGCACTGCTTGTTCTCGCCAATGGCTCAGTATTTCGGGGTTGGAGCTTTGGGGCGTCAGGCACCGTTATGGGAGAAGTTGTTTTCAACACGGGCATGACAGGCTATCAGGAAGTGCTGACCGACCCCAGCTATTGCGGGCAAATTGTGACATTCACCTATCCTGAGCTGGGTAATACTGGGGTTAATCCCGAGGATGAAGAGTCAGAACGGCCTCATATTTGTGGGGCGATCGCTCGCAATATCTGTGAAATTCCTAGCAACTGGCGATCGGCCCAATCGCTCCCTGGCTATTTAAAGCAGCACCAGATTCCCGGCATTTTTGGCATCGATACTCGGGCGTTGACTCGCATCCTGCGAAATACTGGCGCTATGAATGGGGCTATTTCGACTGCAGTGCTGGATGCCGATGAACTGCTGCGGCAGCTGCAGGACGCCCCTGATATGGTCGGTCTGAACTTAGTGAAAGCAGTGACGACAGCCGCCCCCTACGAGTGGGACGAACCGACTGATACCGCCTGGGAGTGCTTCCCCGAGGGCGAAGACACGGACAATCCTCCGCTGACGGTTGTGGCAATCGACTTTGGGATTAAGCGCAATATTTTGCGGCGACTAACCCGTTACGGCTGTCGAGTCATCGTAGTGCCGGCTGACACCACTGCCGAGCAAATCCTCAGCTACAACCCTGACGGCATTTTCCTCTCCAATGGCCCTGGTGATCCAGCCGCCGTGGTGGAAGCGCCGCCAACCGTGCAGGCGCTTTTAGATCAACAGCTCCCCACGTTTGGTATCTGCATGGGACACCAAATTCTTGGGCTGTCTCTGGGGGCCGAAACCTTTAAGCTAAAATTTGGCCATCGTGGCCTCAATCATCCCTGCGGTCTGTCTCAGCAAGTGGAAATCACCAGCCAAAATCATGGCTTTGCCATCGCCGCTGACACCATCGCCGATACCGACATCGAAATCAGCCACCTCAATTTGAACGACCGCACTGTCGCGGGCCTGCGCCACAAGACTCTACCGCTATTCTCCGTGCAGTATCATCCTGAAGCCAGCCCTGGCCCCCACGACGCCGACTATCTCTTTCGTGACTTTGTGGCCCTGATGCGCCAATGGGCATCTCAGTAGGTGCCAAATCGCCAGACCCGTGTGGCAGGGCAAGACGCTGTTGAGAAGACCCTACGCTTTACCAGAAGGGACAGACTCCAACGCCCCCTCCCGAGCCAAGGCTTTAGTCGAAGGTCTCTGACAGCAAGATTGGCACCGCATTCCACATTTTGCTGCCAGGGAGGGGGACGTTTACCGGCTTTAGTCAGAGGTCACGCCAGCCCCAGCTCCCTCTATGCGGATGGATTGGCGGTAGCTTATACAGATTCTCCAAACTCTGGCTACACATCCTGTTCCCTGGCCCCCTTGCTCCCAAAGCTCTCCATTCCGATCTGTAGTGCTATTCCGGAGAAATGGTATTAGCGGCTTGTCGCCCACGGTTGCGCCGCCATTGATCATCCCTTGCAGACTGGGTTCAAAAAAGGTGTAAGGAAA
>JBCCNE010000213.1:0-7788 GCA_039026015.1 Cyanobacteria bacterium P01_C01_bin.70
GATTATGGCGCTACAGCAGACCGGGAAAATTGTCGCGATGGTCGGCGACGGCATCAACGATGCCCCGGCGCTGGCCCAAGCTGATGTTGGCATCGCGATTGGCACGGGCACGGATGTGGCGATCGCCGCCAGCGACATCACTCTGATTTCCGGTGATTTAATGGGCATTGTGATGGCCATTCAACTCAGCCGAGCCACGCTGTATAACATTCGCCAAAACCTCTTTTTTGCCTTTATCTACAATGCGATCGGCATCCCGATTGCAGCTGGTGTGCTGTATCCTGTCACCGGTTGGTTGCTCAATCCCATCCTTGCCGGAGCGGCAATGGCGTTTAGCTCAGTCTCCGTCATCACTAACGCTTTGCGACTTAAACGGCTGCAGCTTCACTAAATCACGCTTTGGGTTTCCGTCTCGACAAGGCAGACCGATCTGGCTAATTTATGAGTGATTAAAGCAGGCATGATCCAAACTCAGCACCGATTGCGGTGGCAAAATCGGATGGAGATGCTACTGCGGCCAGGTTTCAAGCACAACGACCCGTGATACTGTCCGCGTAGTATGGGTGCCTTCTGGAAGATTATTTGCCGATGCTTTTAATGAGAGTTGTCTGCGAGCTTATCTCCGCTTTATGCAAAATTCTTGATGGCAGAGCCAACGCGGTTGGCAGTCCTGAAGGCTCTAGGATCAGCCATCTTATTCATTTTGCTGGCTGCTGTTGTGTATTCTACTCCTGTCAGCCACCGAGACATTGCCCCTAACCATGGAATATCCTGCCCTTTCGCATACTATAGTACAAGAGTTCGCATATCTTCTATCCCTGCCGAAAAGATGAAAAACCGTATTGTGGCGGGCTGCTTTTTCAGCCTTGGGCTAGTCATGGTATTTGCGGTGAGCGGGCTCTCCATTGACTCAGCCAAGCATCTTTTAGGCATGGAAAGTTCTGGCAATCTCTCGATTTGTCACTCATCGACGATCCGCATCATGCCTTTAGGAGATTCTATCACCCACGGTTCGGCGATTCCCGGTGGCTATCGCATCGCGCTGTGGAATCAGTTCATAGAGCACGGCTGGCAAGTAGATTTTGTCGGTTCTCAAGCCAATGGGCCAGCGACGCTCGATCGCCAACATGAGGGGCATCCCGGCAGGCCCATCCAATATCTCCAAGCAGAAATTAGGGGATGGCTCGACGCGCATCAGCCTCAAATTATTTTGTTAATGGCGGGCACCAATAACGTGCTTTACCCCGAGATTCATGACTTTGCCAATTCCACCATTTATCTCAATTCATTAATGCAACTCATCACTGAGGTTGTCCCCACTGCAGATTTGCTGGTAGCTTCAATTCCGCCGATTAATGATGCGGCAGCGAATGAACGTGCTCGACGGTTTAATGGTGCGATTCCCGGCATGGTTGATCTACAGCGCGATCGCGGGCGGCAAGTTCATTATGTAGATGTCAGTAACGCCCTAACTGAAGAAGATTTGGCTGACGGCGTGCATCCCAATGATGCTGGATACGTAAAGATCGCCGCAGTCTGGTACCGCGCCCTATTTGAGCTGATTGAGCAACGCTGCTAGGGCGCGTCATCGATTAAATCCAGAATGCTTACTGCATCGGCACACCCGCGCCCGCTCTGCAAAACCCGCTAGGGGCTGAAGTGCTTTCAGCATCAGGATTCGAGCGTTAAATGATGACAGCCCTTAGGAAGGAGGGTGCGCCGCCGCAGGGAGGTTGAGATTAGGTGGGAAGAATTTTAGCTCTGGGGCTTTAGATTTTGGCATTCTGCACTCTGTAGGGCCATGCTCTTGCCGCAGGGTCTCTGCAGGCCACATTCTGTAGGCCCAATTTTGTCGCAGCTATTTCAGCTTAAATATTTCCTGATCGGCGCGATCGCTCATGGGGTTCGACTCTAAAATATGGGCGGTTTGCTTAAAGTCGTTGCCGACAAACCAGTTTATTGAGATGACTTACCGTGCTGAAATTGACGGCTTAAGAGCGATCGCAGTTATCTCGGTTATTCTCTTTCACGCTGGCTTAAAGGCTTTTTCAGGAGGCTTCATTGGCGTTGATATTTTCTTTGTGATTAGCGGTTATCTAATCACCCAAAGTATTCTGACGGCGATGGCAGGAGAAACCTTTTCACTGGCACATTTTTATGAGCGACGGGCTCGCCGCATACTGCCAGCGCTATTTTTGATATTGCTGATTTCGTTTTGGTTGGCTTGGCTATGGCTACGTCCTTCAGATATGCAGGATTTTGCCAAAAGCCTAATTGCTGCCCCTACGTTTACGTCAAACTTTCTCTTTTGGTTAGAGGCCGGATATTGGAGCACCGCCAGCGAACTCAAGCCGTTATTGCACACCTGGACGTTAGCGATTGAAGCGCAGTTTTATTGTATGTTTCCGCTATTTTTAGTCCTAATACAGCGTTTTCATCAGCGCTGGCGGTTGAGGGCCTTGATTTTACTCACGATTACTAGCTTAGTCATTGCCCAGTGGGGAGCCTATACGCTGCCTACGGCTAACTTTTTCCTATTGCCGTCTCGCTTTTGGGAATTAGGTTTAGGGGCGTTAATTGCAATCCGGCTGCTCAATCAGAAAACTATTCGATATCCGCTTTTTTCCTTCGAGTTAGTGAATCAAACGTTAAGAAATGAACTCTTCAGCCTGCTGGGATTAATTCTGATTGGCTATGCCATTTTAACCTTTGATGAAACAGTTCCTTTTCCCAGTTTTTTCACCTTATTGCCGACTGTTGGAACGGGATTAATCATTGCATTTGCTACAAATAAAACGAGGGTCGGTAAATTACTTGGTACGGCAGTCTTGGTACGTTTGGGGTTGATCAGCTACAGCGCTTATCTTTGGCATTACCCGCTATTTGCTTTTGCTCGTCACTTAAGCTTGGGCGTTCCCCATCAAGGGATATTCCTAGCTTTAGCTTTGCTATCGCTGCCGCTCGCCTATCTTAGCTGGCGATACGTTGAACAGCCGTTTAGAAATCGCCGCCTGATCAGCCGTAAAACGGTAATTATTTTGGGTTTGATTGGCACGATAGGTTTTTTGCAGGTGGGAATTGCTGGACAGTTGACGGCAGGCTTTAGCGATCGCTTAACGCGACGCCAGTTTGTGGCCGGCCCTACCGAAAAGGTAATCCCGCCAGCCCTAGCCACTCATCTTCAAAATGGCTCAGTAGAGCATTTCTTCACTCCCACCTCAATTGATCAAATCCAACTGACTGCTTTTGAAGAGCCGCTCAAACCCCAGCAAAAATGGAGTGAAAATCACGGTTTTGGGCTTAGTCCAGCTTGTGATGGAGCATTGACGCTAATGCCAGATTGTAGAACCAGTGAGGAGCCAGAAATTCTTATCTGGGGAGATTCATTTGCGATGCACTTGATACCGGGTATTTTGGCATCTAATCCAGAGGCTAAAATTATCCAAATGACAAAAAGTGTTTGTGGGCCATTTTTTGATATGGCGCCCGTTTCTGCGCCCAACTATCCGGTCAGTTGGGCGCAGGAATGCCTGGAATTTACCGCCAAAGTGCGTGAATGGTTGAACAAAAGCAACACCATCAAATATGCGGTGCTTTCATCTCCCTTTAGCCAATACATGTTGGACGATGAAACAGTCTTGCTGCGCAATGGTGAATTAGCCCCAGCAGATATGGATCTGGCCGTTCAAGCATTTGAGACTACGTTGTCTGAGCTGCAGTCTTTGGGCATTGACCCCATCGTATTTTCCCCCCCGCCTGCCAACGAGATTGACCTGGGCCGGTGTTTAGCACGGGCTGAATGGATGGGCGTCAATTTAGATCGATGCGATTTTCAAGAAGCTTCGATGTCTGATAAAAGGCGACTCGTCTATCAATTTTTAGACATCATTCAGCAAAACTATCGCGTGTTACGGCTAGATCAGCTTACCTGCCATCAAGCTCGATGTAAAACTCATTTTGATAATGTTTGGCTCTATCGAGATGCCAGACATTTTACCGACGAAGGAGTTGCTGTATTAGGGAAGAAATACGACTTTTATAAGATTATTACTGGCTACTGAAATTTGAAGATTTATATTTTCCGCTTTAATTTTCGTTGCTGTATTTTTGGTGATGCGTTCCTTTTTAGCTGAGCTAGAACACTACGATCGCCCTTAAAAACTAATGCCAGAAGGAACTCTTGAGAGGCCTTATAATCGGCGCTGCTCAAGAACTTTAGCGGTTCCCTCGCAAACTGCAATACCAATGCAGAGACCGGCTATCGGCGACGTTTACAAAGCTTGTAAATCACCTCTGTGACAGCTTTCTCAGCCAGCGCTCATATTGCCGTTGGCATAATGAAGGCGATCGCGCTTTGCAGAATTCACTCTAATTCCTGTTCTATGGCTAACTTCCTGCCCCCCAATTCAACTCGACGCAAGCTGCTGCAAATTTTGGGCCTAGCTGGTGGGGCTGCGGCCTTGCCGACATTCCTGCGGGCTTGGCAGCACTCGTCGACCCCGACACCAGCCGCCTCTGCCTTGGCGCTGGATGATTTACCGCAAGCGACTCCCCTGGCTGCGGCCAGCCTGAATCCCCATCGCGTGGTGCTCATTAGCACTACTGATCGGGCCGCAGGCGTCCGCCAGGCAATTGATTTGCTCCAGCCTCCAGGATTTAGCGGCAAGCGCGTTTTTATCAAACCCAACTACAACACAGGAGACCCGGCCCCAGCCTCTACCGACCCAGTGGTGCTGGAAGCCCTGGTGCAAGAAATTCAGGCAGCCGGGGCCAGCGACATTACTGTAGGCGATCGCTCTGGTATGGCCGATACGCGGTCAGCAATGCAGCAGCAGCGGGTGTTTCAGCTAGCCAACCAGTACGGATTTGCGTCGCTGGTGTTTGATGAGTTGAGCCGCGACGACTGGCAATACTTTTCCGGTGGTGGGACGAATTGGTCACGGGGCTTTGCCATCGCCAAGCCCGTGCTAGATGCCGACGAGATCGTCAACGCCTGCTGCCTCAAAACTCACCGGTTTGGCGGCCACTTCACCCTGTCGCTGAAAAACACTATCGGCATGGTGGCGAAATATGTGCCTGGGGACGGCTATAACTACATGCGAGAGCTGCACAATTCGGCCAACCAGCGCCTGATGATTGCCGAGGTAAACCGCACCTACCGGCCCTCACTGATTGTTATTGACGGGGTGGATGCCTTTGTCAACGGCGGCCCCGCTCAAGGGGAGACGGTTAGAGCGGGCGTGATGTTGGCCAGTACCGATCGCGTAGCGATCGACGCCGTGGGCATCGCTGTTTTGCGCCTGCTCGGCACCACTCAAGCTGTCTCAACCGGCTCAATCTGGAGCCAAGCCCAGATCCGTCGCGCCGCTGATCTGGGGCTAGGGGCCGTTAGCCCCGACGCCATTGAACTGCTCACCCCTGACAGCGCTAGCGCTCAAATGGCCGATCGCCTGCGTCCCTTTTTAGTCTAAAAATGATGCTTTAAGAGAAGTCGGAGTGCAGAGTGCAGAGTGCAGAGTGCGGAAAAACGGGTTCTTAGTTCTTCGCTCTTGGTTCTGGGTTCCCTACTGGGCTCGCGGCCAAGGTGGCCGCCCCTACACTGCTACACTGCTATCCTCATACCCTGCTACTCCATCACCCATCCACGCTTTTCAACAACGTGGACTTTATGGACAGCAACTCCGCGCTGGTGCTGCTGAAAGGTTAATTTCGGGGCTGACGTCGGCCACTTTAACCACAAAAATCTCCCAGCGATTTTGGTCGGGGTCCGTAACCCAAACTTTGTCCTGTAGGGCATAGCAGCAGTCAGTATCGGTTTCTGCAAAGGTGGCGAGTCCAGCGGCTCGGAAGCGTGCGATCGCTGCCTGTACCCCCTCAGTCCTGTCAACCTGGATGCCAAAATGCGAGAGGCCTGGCTCACTAAGGTGGTCACTGACGTTAAGCGTTAGATTGAGCCCCGGATTGTCGATGTCGAACTTGGCATAGTCAGCTTTGTGTTTCGCGGGCTGGGCATCAAAAAGCACTCGGTAAAAGGCGATCGCCCGCTCTAAATTAGCAACATGCAAAGCAATGTGAGTTTTAAAGGCAGCCATGATTTCCCCTTTGATGTTTCTAAAAAAATCGAAATAATTACCGCAAAAGTGCGGTCACTAAGTCACAGCAAGGGCTTTCGGATTTTCTGAAGGCGACTCGGGCAGATTATAGTTGTTCGACCAAGCGCTTTAAGGTATTCAGCATGTCAGTGTTAAGCCAATAGCAGCGGTTGGGGCCATCTACCTGTCCTTGGATGAGCCCCACTCGCTGGAGCGATCGCAGATGCTGCAGAACGGTTGATTGCGAAAATGACCCCACTGGCAATACTTCGCTGCAGATGCAGTCAGATTGCTTTGCCAGTATCTGCACGATTTGCAAGCGCACAGGATGCGCCAAAGCGTTGCGCAAACTCGATAACATCACCTTAGCCCCAGGCGGTAAACAACACGCCAGCCACAACCGAGCCGATAAAAGCAAAGCCCAGGTAAGCCACGAATACCGGACGACTGGCCAACGCAAACACGGCAATCATCGCGGGAATGCTGGTCGCTCCCCCGGCCAGCAAAAATGCCATCCCGGCGCCCGGGGACAGGCCTTGCTGAATCAGCCCCGCCACCAGAGGCAAGGCTGCATAGCCGTTGAGGTAAGCGGGAATCCCTACAAGTGCCGCTAACCCGACTGAAAACAGACCGCCATCGCCCGTAATGGTCTGAATCCATTCATTGGGCACATAGGCCAACATCAGACTTTCCAGTACAAAAGCCAGCACTAGCCACTTGCCTAGAAACCAAGCATTTTTTCTGGCTCCTTGCCAAAACTTCTGCTGCCGCTGGGGCTGCGCCCAAAACTGCCAAACGATGGGCTTAGGATTGCGCACTCGACTGCCGCCGCAGCCGCCATTTCCTACACCTTCGCGCAGTGGATTCTCAAAAGCCTTGGCCGACCAACCGAAGCGCATCAAGGCCCAGGTGCCAAAGCCGCCGAGCAAGCCAATACCAATCGTGGCAGCAGTCTTGGCGATCGCAAACTGCCACCCCAACGTTCCTACCGTGAGCACAAACATTGACGGGTCCATGAGCGGTGATGAGAGCCAAAACGCCATCACGGCAGTAACCGGCACCCCCATCGACAGCAAAGCTGCGATCAACGGAATCACTCCACAAGAGCAGAATGGCGAAAACGCTCCAAACAAAGCCGCTACCGGAATCATCACTGCCAGCCTGCCCTGGAAGGCCTTGGCGATTAAGTTGTCTGCACCGCTGGCGGCGGCGTAGGCAGCAATGCCAATTGACAGCAGTAGGAAAGGGGCGACGTCCCACAGGTTTTTGAGAGTAAAACGGAGGCTGGTTGAGGCCTGAGCCGGAACCAGAATGATGAGCAGCAGCAGAATGAGAGCGATCGCCAGGGCTACCCCATCAAATTGCCGCACTGTGCGGTTAAATCGTGTCAATGCGTTGGCTGTCATAGGATGATGCATGTTTTGGTATTTAGAAAAATATCGAAATAATCGACAAAAAATTTTCGGCTTAATCACAACACTCAATTTCCGAATTGGCTGGACTTACTTCGGCTAAATCCAGGTCTGCTACGGCAACGACCTGATTACGGGTGCAGCATTCCTCAAATAGAAAGTCAATTAGATACTTAAGCGTTTCTGACCGCACGCGGTACCAGATCCACTGACGGTCTTTTTGGGCGGTAACAATGCCCACTTGACGCAGCTTATCGAGATGATGGGAAAGAGTCGGTGCAGAA